>NZ_JAUBVX010000059.1:9828-38601 GCF_036706065.1 Microcoleus sp. A2-C3
GTAAAGCTGCTTCATAAAATGCGATCGCCCTTTCTAAATTATCACCCCTGTCTCCCTTGATTCTGTATAAGTAAGCATTTCCCAAATTAGTTTGAGTGGCTGCCCAATATTCGGGAAAAGCTTCGCGGGTGTAAACTTGTAAAGCTGCTTCATAAAAGGCGATCGCCTTTTCTAAATTATCACCCCTGTCTCCCTTGATTCTGTCACTGTAAGCAATTGCCAAATTATTTTGACTACCTGCCCAATATTGGGGAAAAGCTTCGCGGGTGTAAACTTGTAAAGCTGCTTCATAAAATGCGATCGCCCTTTCTAAATTATCACCCCTGTCTCCCTTGATTCTGTATAAGTAAGCAACTGCCAAATTATTTTGACTACCTGCCCAATATTCGGGAAAAGCATCGCGGGTACGAACTTGTAAAGCTGCTTCATAAAAGGCGATCGCCCTTTCTAAATTCTCACCCCTCTCTCCCTTGATTCTGGAATAGTAAGCATTTGCCAAATTATTTTGAGTCTTTGCCCAATCTTGGGGAAAAGCTTCGCGGGTGCGAACTTGTAAAACTGCTTCACAAAATACGATCGCCCTTTCTAAATTATCACCCCTGTCTCCCTGGATTCTGTTTCTGTAAGCAATTGCCAAATTATTTTGAGTCGCAGCCCAATCTTGGGGAAAAGCTTCGCGGGTGCGAACTTGTAAAACTGCTTCATAAAAGGCGATCGCCCTTTCTAAATTATCACCCCTGTCTCCCTTGATTCTGTTACTGTAAGCAGCAGCCAAATTATTTTGAGTCTTTGCCCAATTTTCGGGATCATCATATCGGTTAAAAATTTTCAGTACCACCTCATATCCTGCAATGGCAATTTCCATATTGCTGCTTTTGCTACCCAGTGGAAACTCTTGAATCAAGTTACTGAAGTTGAAAATATTAATAATAATGTCTCTAGCTTGGCGGAATTTTTTTTCTGCTATGATTTTAGTTGCCCACTTACGCAAAAAATCCGCAAAATCATCATCTATTAGTTTTTTCTTGGCTTTCAGGATGGCGATTTTTGCTTCCTTGTTGGGGGAGTTAATCAGGGATTCGATTAGGTCGAAATAGGTTTGTTTTTTGCTTTTCATTGCACTACCCATGTTTGAGATATTGTACATTTTTATCACGGGAAAAACAAGAGATTTTTGGGTGGGTTTCTGGGGCTCAAGAAACCGGGTTTTTATGGAGATTTAGGATTATTTGCAAGTATTTGGGAGAAAAACCCGGTTTCTGGGTGGGTTTCTGGGTTCTGGGATAGACTTCTGCTTACCGCCGAGGCCAGATCCCCCCTAGCCCCCCTTAAAGAAGGGGGGGACAAGATTCCGATCAAAGTCCCCCTTCTTAAGGGGGATTTAGGGGGATCTAGCCTCCGCTACAAACGAGAGATAAAAAGAGTTTTAATCTCCCACACAAAACCCAGATTAACCCAACCCTTCAACCAACAAATTGCGAGCACTTTCCAACGCCTCCTGCAACTTACTTGCATCGCGTCCCCCAGCTTGCGCCAAATTAGGCCGCCCGCCGCCTTTTCCGCCACAAAGTTGAGCAATTCCCCCGATAAACTTGCCAGCTTGCAATCCTTTCTTATTAACTTCAGGACTAAAAGCAGCCACCAAACTTACCTTATCCACATCAGCAACCGAAGCCAAAATAACCGCAGCATTTCCCAACTTTTGCTGCAATCTTTCCGCCGCAGTTTTCAGCGCTTCTGCATCCACATCTCCCAATTGAGCTACAATGATTTTGAAATCACCGATCGCCTCAGCCGCATTTAACAACTGGTCAGATTTCGCGATCGCCAATTCGGACTTCACAGCCGCCAACTGCTTCTGAGTATCCTTCAACTCATTCTGCAAATTAGTAATCCGGTTGGGTAACTCTTCCGGCTTCGCCTTAAATCGATCGCCCAAATCGCGCACAACCCTGTCTCGCACATTCAAATAGTCCAAAACAGCCTGGCCCGAAACCGCCTCAATCCGGCGAGTACCAGCCGCCACCCCAGCCTCCGAAACAATCTTAAACAGCCCGATTTCTGCGGTATTCTTGACGTGAGTTCCGCCGCACAATTCCATCGAAACGCCTGGAAAATCGATTACCCGCACCACGTCGCCGTACTTCTCGCCAAACATCGCTGTTGCGCCTTTTTCCCTCGCTTGGGCGATCGGCATTTCAGCAACATCCGCAGCGTGGGCTTCCGCAATCCAACTATTAACTAAATCCTCAATTTTCTCCAACTCTTCTGCTGTCACAGCGCGGGGAGAATTGAAGTCAAATCGCAATCTTTCCGTCGATACCAGGGAACCAGCTTGGGAAATTGAATCATCCACAATTTTTCGCAAAGCTGACTGTAATAAGTGAGTTGCTGTGTGGTTTGCTTGAATTCGGCGGCGGCCGCTATTGTCAATTTTCGCAGTCAAACTATCGCCAACTTTCAACGTTCCTCGTTCCACCAAGCCGAAATGCACGAAGAAATCCGATTCCTTCTTCACATCATCAACTCTTACCAACAAACCATCACCATTTTCTCCGCTTTTCAAATAACCTCGATCGCCAATTTGTCCGCCGGATTCAGCATAAAATGGCGTTTTGTTCAACACAATTTGTACCTCGGTTCCCGCCTCTGCTGATTCCACAGGTTGACCGTCAACCAAGATAACTTTTACTTCGGCTAAACTAGATAATTCAGCATAACCAACAAACTCAGTTACCTGGATAGTCTCAGCCAACTTATCCAAAGAACCTTGTACTGTCAAATCAATAGTTTGATGAGCTTCTTTGGCGCGAGTTTGCTGTTCCTTCATCGCGACTTCAAAGCCGTCTAAGTCAACAGTAATTCCCTGTTCTTCAGCAATTTCTTGTGTTAGTTCTAAGGGGAAACCGTAGGTATCGTAAAGCGTGAAGGCATCTTGACCGCTGATTTGTTGGTTGGCTTGCTGTTTTGTGCGATCGACAATTTCTTCCAGCAGCTTCTCTCCCCGTTCCAAAGTTTTGAGAAACTGCGCCTCTTCCCTTGCCAATTCTGCCTTAATTTGAGCTTCGCGCGATCGCACGTTCGGATAAGCAGCTTCCGAAAGGGCGATCGCACTTTCGGCCACCCGCACCGTAAATTCACCCTGAATCCCAATCAGCCGCCCGTGGCGCACCACCCGGCGAATCAACCGGCGCAAAATGTAACCCCGGCCCACATTCGACGCGCGAATTTCGTCCGCAATCATGTGTACCACAGCCCGAATATGGTCGCCAATTACTTTCAGCGAAACCTTGACATTTTCATCGCTATTGTGGTAATCAATTTCGGCAATTTCTGCGGCCGATTGAACGATCGGAAAAATCAAATCTGTTTCGTAATTGTTGGGGACTTTCTGGAGGATTTGCGCCATCCGTTCCAATCCCATCCCAGTATCAATATTTTGATTTTGCAGCGGTGTTAAATTGCCCTCTGCATCTTTATTGTACTGCATGAAAACCAGGTTATAAAATTCGATAAACCTGCTATCATCTTCGAGGTCAATATTATCGCCTCTTTCCGGGTGGAAATCGTAGTAAATCTCGGAACAGGGGCCACAAGGGCCTGTCGGGCCGGATTGCCAGAAATTGTCTGCTTCTCCCATGCGCTGAATGCGATCGCCCGGAATGCCAATTTCATCGCGCCAAATCGCAAAAGCTTCGTCATCTTCGCGGAAAACGCTAACAACTAAATTGGACGCCGGTAAACCGAAAACTTCCGTAGAAAGTTCCCAAGCCCAAGCGATCGCCTGTTTCTTGAAATAATCCCCAAAACTGAAGTTACCCAACATCTCAAAAAACGTGTGGTGGCGGGCGGTGCGGCCGACGTTTTCGATGTCGTTGGTGCGGATGCACTTTTGCGAAGTCGTAGCGCGCGGTGATTCTGCGGTGCGCTGGCCGAGAAATATCGGCTTGAATTGTAGCATTCCGGCGATCGTCAGCAACACTGTCGGATCTTCGGGAACCAAAGAAGCGCTCGGTAATATTTTATGTCCGCGATCGGCGTAAAAGTCGAGGAATGTTTGGCGAATTTGACTACCACTGAGAAACTTAGGAGAAATAGACATGACAAAAATTGTTAAGTATGTAAAGATGTCGCAACAATAGAATTTATAGGACTTACGCACGGATGTCCAGAAACCGGGTTTTTCAACCAGAATACTTGCTTAAAATCCTCAATTTCGGTGAAAAAACCCGGTTTCTTTGTTCGGAGTGCGTGAGTCCTAACTTACATCTATGTGGATATTCATATCATTATACTTAGTAATGTAAAGACCCATCAAGTTTTGCAAATTGTGCTTTACTCCTCCCAAAGCTCGTGCTAACTTAATAATAGACACCGGGACAGAAAGAAACAGGAGGTCGCTATACTTAGAAACAAAGTTCGAGGATATAGGCATGGTGTCTCCGGTCTAGATTCCCAAGAGCAGCCGAAATTAACCGAACACAACTTGGAATAGTGGTAGAACTGCCGATCGCGCAGTCAAGCCAAACCGCAGTCGAGTCAGACTTATTGTGCTTGCGGATTAAAAGTAAAGTTGCACAAGTTGTAAACCCTAGTAAGAAGTAATTGTTCTTTACCGGAAACACATCTCGTTTGTTACAAAAAACAAAGCTCTCATATTATTGGGTCTGGTCGTTGTCGATCGGGCCCTACGCTTTTTTATAGGGAAGGGGAAGACGGGGAGACGGGGAGACGGGGGGAGAGAGGGAGACGGGGAGAGATTTTGAACTCTAGTCTTCAGTCCGCGGAGGCGGACGAAAGTTTGTCTTGGCGCGGTTTCAACCGCCGACTTTGATCTTTCAAGTTATGTCTTATACATAATGGCACCTGTGCGATCGCCCCCGCCCGTTTTTTGCCGTGGCCAGGCCCTCTGGCCCACCGGCACTGTCAATATGGGATATCATAGAAAAATCTGTACAAAACATTAAAACCTACGTCGCTGGCTGCGAGACAGTCTACAATTGAGCAGCTTGCTGCAAGGCAAGCATAGCAAACCGCTATTTTCGGGAGCCTCGTTGTGGCTCTGATGATTGCCTCCAAGAACCTGAATTTCAGGAGATTTAGAGTGAAATTTCTCAAGAATCTCATCCCCGACGAAGGGGTGGGACTGTCTAACATTCGAGCTATGCCAAGTCAAAAAGCCCCTATAGCTGACAACTCTCACCAATCACAGTAAAAGTCGGCAGTACGTCTTTTGAGCCTGCTCAAACAGTTCGACTAGCCGTTTAACAAAAAATATAGTACAGTTCTTAAACTCACAATTTTTGGAGATTCGAGGTAAAATCATGGCCGAAATAACGAAAGAAGAAATGCGCGAACGCCTGGGAAATATTGACCAGATTCGCGATATAATTTTCGGGGCGCAGCTTAGAGAATACGACAATCGCTTTGATAAAATAGATTCCGAGATGTCGATGATGCAGCAAGATATGCACGCTCGCATCGAACAAGTGAAAACAGTTCTGTCCACAGAAATGAGGGCCGCAGTTGATTCGTTAGAAAAAAAAGTTAAATCGCTCACCTCAAACACGCAAGAAGAAACCACCGATCTCCGGCAGCAAATCGATCGCGTTAACCGCAAATGCTCCAGCACCATCGAAGCCCTCGACGAGGCGATAGACAATCAAACCAGTTCCATTCGCGACGAACTCTCCCAAACCAGAGAGCGACTCTCCGAAGAAACTCGCACTTTGAAAACACAGGTTTTTGAAGAACTCGATCGCCGCTTTTCCATGCTCAGAGATGTTAAAGTTTCCAGAGACGACATGGCAGAAATTCTGTTTGAACTAGGCATGAGGCTCAAAGGAACAGAATTTGTCCCCGAACTTAAAGGCGTTACTGATAATAAGTTAAATAACGAATTCTTGTTGCCGGAGCGCCACAATCACGGATAATAACGCATGGCTTTACCGAAAGAAAATCCGGAAGTTGAAAATCAGCTAGAGGGTTTTGTTTCTCAACCTGACGAGTCTGCTGCTCATGCAGCAACCCAGCTAGAACCCTTGTTGAATCTGTTGCTCGATCTCAAAATTATTGCTGGTTCAAAACAGCAAAATCCAGAGTCCGAAGCTGACAACAGCGACAACAATAATCAAGCTGGGGCCCTCGGCGGGTTGATGGATTTGTTAAGTATTTCCTCCGCAGAGCCAGAGGAAATTACAGCGCAGCAAAATCCAGAGTCCGAAGGTGACAGCAGAGACAAAAACGATCGAGCTGGGGCCCTCGGCGGGTTGATGGGTTTGCTAGGTATTTCCTCCGCAGAGCCAGAGGAAATTGCAGCGAGTGTCCCAGAAACTGGCTCTCGCCAACCGGATTCCACTGCTTCCCCGGCTGTTGCAGATGAGTCCAAAAGTAGGCTATTCGCTACTCACAAACTCAACAGTTCAGACCTCGAGAAAAACTATTCCTCAGCTAAAACTATAGATGTTTTAGCAGATGTTTCTGCGATCGCTCAGACGGATTTTGAGCAAGCATCGCCACCGATAACAGAATTGCCCAACTCGAAAAAATTAGATTCTCCCCAGTACGTACAGGCGGAAAAATCCCAGGATTTTGACACCGCTTTAGAGGATTCGCCCACTCCCCAAACTGTGGCATCACCCGCAGCAACTGATCCGAATTGCGCCGTTCCCACACTTTCACAGCCGTCAGAAAAAATATATTTTGATGCGGTGGTTGCTTCGCTACCATCAATGCCAGACTTGCAAGAACAGCCGACACCGATATCGCAGCGAGCAGAAATATTAGGCGAAATTAAACAGGACTTAAATGAAGCCGACAACGCGATGGGAAGGCTGCAAAATCTAATTTTTGGCTCGCAAATGTCGGATATCGAGCAAGTGAAAAATCTCCTCGCACAAAATGACTTGCCGGGGGTGCGCCACCTGCTGACAACCATCGACGATAAATTAGGAAAACTCGAACACCAAATCCACGATCCCCAAGAGCTGATCGCCCTGATGCTGCCTTGGATCGCAGAAATTCTTAGCCGCAAAATTACCGATTCTAGAGAAGAAGTTGTTAACGCGATCGTGCCAATTATTGATGAAGTAATTAGGGCAAAAACGGTAGAAAACAGACCAGCAATGAGTTCGGCGATCGCTGAATTGCTCCCAGACGCCCTTGCTCAACAAATAAAAAATTCGCCCCAAGAAATTGCTAAGGCGATCGCCCCAGAAATCGGCATGGCAATTAAAGAGCAAATTCGCCTCGACCAAGAGTCGATCGCCCAAGCCCTCGCCCCGGAAATGGGCAAAGCGATTACAGCCCAAATAGCACTCGAACGCGACTCTATGGTGGATGCTCTCTATCCCGTCATTGGCAGCACTATTTCCAGATACATGGCAGAAGCTATCAAGACAATCAATGAAAAAGTGTCAAATGCCATGAGCATGGAAGGAGTTGGGCGCAAAATTCGCTCCCAAGTACAAGGAGTCTCCGAAGCTGAATTAATCCTCAGAGAATCAATACCTTTTACAGTCCAAGCAGCATTCTTAATTCACAAAGCATCAGGCTTGGTAATTTCCGAATCTCAACACTCAGGCGACTACCAGTTAGAATCGGAAATGGTAGCAGGAATGCTCACAGCTATTCGCAGCTTTGTTAATGAGTGCATCGTTCAGCCAGGAGAAATTTCCGAACTAAATCAAATTGAATACGGCGATTCAAAAATTATACTAGAAGTAGCGGGATACTGCTACATGGCAGTGGTAATTAAAGGAGAACCGCCAGACTCGTTCATCAACAAAGTCCGACAAACAGTTAGTAAACTTATCCTTAATTACGCTAAATTAATTCACGAGTTTAACGGCGATCCCGGTACTATACCGCAGTCATTGCACCCGTTGATCCAAAGTTTATTAGACCCGCCCAACAAGGAAAAATCAACAAAACCCCCCTTGATGCTGCTCGGCCTGAGCATGGCAGCGCTGAGCTTAATCTTAGTACCTTGGGGAATTTATCAGCACCGCAGCAGCATCGACCGCCGCCTCGAAGCAAATGCCGCTTTAGCTCTAGCCTCGACCCCAGAATTAGCGGTTTACCGCTTAAGCGTCGACGTTGAGGGCAACACTCTTAAGTTAACCGGAAAATTGCCAAATCCAGAATTGCGAGCAAAAGCCGCAAAAATAGCCGCATCAACTGCACCAAATCTGAAATTAGACAATCAAATTATCGCTGTAGATGTACCTCCCGATCCAGTTTTGACGGCGGCTGAGGTGCAGCGGATTACTGTTGTTTTGAACCGCTTATCGGGCGTTTCTATTTCTAGTCAGTATGGCGATCGCAAAGTTACAGTAGAGGGGACAGTCATGGATGATGCAGACTCACAAAAAATTGCTCAGTCCCTCAAGCAAATTCCCGGCGTTCAGTCCGTCGTCAGCACTGTTAAACTAGATCCGCTGAAGATTTCCAGCCGCATCTACTTCGACCAAGGAACGACAACATTAAACTCAACATCTGGAGACATCATCGCCAGTGTCAAAAATTTCATGGATCAATATCCTCAAAAACAGATTAAGATAATTGGACACAGCGATCGCACTGGGGAACTTGTCACAAATCAACGGTTGTCGCTCCAGCGTGCCGCAGCAGTGCGAGAGGCTTTAGTGCGCGTCGGTGCTGACCCGAAACGCCTCCAAGTGGTTGGTAGCCAAAATCCTCCCGCAGGCGTGGAACCCAATCAACCGCTACTTTTAAGCAGATGCGTGATATTTGAACCAATAACTAAGACCATCAACAGCAAATAATTATGTCAGTTACTATATCTAAAAAAATGTGCATGATCGGCGACTTTGGCGTCGGCAAAACCAGCCTGATCCGCCGTTTAGTCGATCGGCAATTCAGCGACGAGTACCTCTCCACTGTCGGAGTAAAAATTTCCCGCAAAAGTATCATATTAGAAAACACCAAACAGCAGGAAAATATCACAGCAAAGTTGCTGATTTGGGACTTAGAAGGGCATACAAAATTCAAAGGAATCGCACCGACTTACTTGCAAGGAGCTAGCGGCGTTTTAATCGTTGCCGATGTCAGCCGAACCGAAACAGTTGAGCGAATCTCCGAACACATTAAGCTTTTCTCTTCAGTCAATCCCAAAGGATCAATTATCATCGCTTTGAACAAAGTAGACTTAATTGACGAGGAAAAATTGGCACTGCTAGTAGAAATCTCTCACTCAATTGGTCAAGACAAAGTAATAGCAGTTTACACCACATCGGCTAAAACAGGCAAAGACGTTGACGAAATCTTTCATAAACTAGCTTACACAATGGTAGAACAAGTATGAACCCCCTTTTAAGAAAGTTATTGGGCCCGCAACAAATAGAGTATTTTGTAGTAAATCACCATTTCATCATTCAGGAAACCTCCGCCAAAGTGCAGAATTATGCCGATACTCCCGACGACGCGATACCCGGTGCAGATGCTCGCATGAGTTTTCCCGAACTGATTGGCATTGAAAATATCCTCATGTCTATCATTATGGGACGGCTGCCGGGTTTTGAAATCAAAGGTATCGCTCGGTTTGCCGACAATAATCGCCCTTTATACTTCGATATGTTGGTGGTAGAACATGAAAACGAACAAGATGTGGCAAATAATTTGCTCATTTTGATTGAAGATGCTACCGAAAAAATGGTGATGAAGCAATCCTTAATTCAGAGAGCGAACGAAGCTAATCTGTTGGTGAGCGCCCTAGCAGCTTCTAAAGATTATATAGATAAAGTTATTGGCTCGATGGGCGATGCTTTGTTAGTGACAACAACCTTAGGAATTATCAAAACAGTCAATCAATCGGCACAATGGTTATTTGGGTACAGCGAAGCAGAATTAATCGACCATCCCCTCTCCATAATAGTAGTCGAAGAAACCTTGCTTTACCAAGCTCGCCACCGCTATATTTTGTCTCAAAAAGAGCTGCTAAAAGAATTGGAAGTAGTCTGCACTACTAAAGCTGGAGCAGAAATTTGGGTAGAATTTTCCTGTTCGGCAATTCAGACAGAATTAAAGGGGCTGTACGATTTTGTCTATATCGGCAGGGACATCACAGAACGCAAGCAAAAAGACATGGAAATTCGCCACTCTTTGGCAAAAGAGCAAGAACTCAGACAGCTAAAATCTCGTTTTTTCTCGATGCTCGCTCACGAATTCGGCAATCCTTTAAATACAGTATTATTTGCTACTCAAATCCTTAAAGAATACGGCGACGCAATCACCAATGAGGAAAAAAAAGAATACCTCGAACACATTAAATCAGCATCCAAACACATGGCTCAGCTATTAGATGACGTGCGGCTGCTCAGCAGCGCCGAAGCAGGAAAACTCCAATTCAATCCCGCACCAGTTGACTTGCAAAATTTTTGCCGCGAGTTAGTAGAGTCCATTAAAATTAGTTACGGACAAAATCATAAAATTAACTTTACTTGCCGAAAATCTCTTCCGCCCGCGAAACAAACTGATCGGGAGTCGGAGGAAATAAAATACTGGCACGCACTGGATGCCAAATTGCTGCGACACATCTTGACAAATTTGCTTTCAAATGCTCTCAAATATTCGCCGATCGACAGCTATATTGATTTTCAATTAAATTGTCATAATGAAGAAGCTACATTTAAAATTAAAGACGCAGGCATTGGCATTCCTATAGAAGACCAAGAACAACTGTTTGAATCTTATTACAGAGCCCAAAATGTCGGAAAAATACCCGGTACAGGACTGGGTTTATCCATAGTCAAGCAGTGTGTAGACTTGCACGGAGGTCAAATCGAATTTTCTAGCGACACAGGGTTAGGGACTACATTTATAGTCACCATTCCATTTTACAAATAGAGGTAATACGATTTGAGATTTTCGATTGTCGATTTTTAATTTGGGTATGACTCCGCCCCAAAATGGGTACTTGCTTTCCGACGCGAACGTCAGGGTCGAACCCAAAATTTTAGACAAAAGTTCAAGCTGCCAGATTCATCTGTGGAGTAAATCTAAAATTTCAAATCTAAAATTTCAAATCTAAAATCTAAAATCTAAAATCGACTAATGACTAATGACTATCACGAACAGAGGGCGCGTTCACCAATAAAAAATCTAACATGACAACCCTGTTAAAAAAACTGTTAGTTCCCCACCACTTGGAGTACCTAGCACTGGATCAAGACTTTTTCATCGAAGAGATATCTCTCAATGTGCAGCGCTTTGCTGACTGTCCCGAAGAAGTATTTGTCGGCAACGATGTCCGCCTTCCTTTTCCAGAATTGGTGGGAACTGAAGAAATTTTAATCGATATTTTGGAATGGCGGTTGCCAAATTTTGAATTAAAAGCGATGACGCGGGTATTAGAAAATGGCTCGCGGCTTTATTTTGATATGTATATCGTAGAACTCAGAAATGACGAGAACGATCACAGATTAATTGTATTTTTTGAAGACGTAACCGACAGGATGGGTTTGGAACAAACTCTAGTCCAAGCTACCAATGAAATGAATATTTTATTGAGTACCTTAGCGGCTACTAATAATTATGTTGAAAAAATCATTACTTCAATGGCCGAAGTTTTGTTGGTGACAACGGCATCGGGAAAAATTAAAAAAATCAATCAAGCGGCTCAAGATTTGTTCGGTTATAGCGAATCAGAATTAGTAGGACAGCAAATAAACGCTCTTGCTGCTGATGGTGAATCTTTGCAAGCAGTCAGCCAACAGCAGCCTCAATCCTCTCAAACCAATATCGAAGTAGTTTGCACGGCAAAAACCGGAGAAAAGTTCACAGTTGCTTTTTCCTGTACGGCAATTCCGAGTGAAATTCAAGGGATTTCTCAAACAAGGGCCGCCCTCCAAGATTTCGTGTACATTGGTCGCGACGTTACAGATAGAGAGCGAGCCCGCAAGCGAAAACTAGCTCAGTACGTCACCACTCGTATCCTGTCTACATCTGAAACAATCAAAAAAGCTCTAACAGCAATTCTCCCCGTAATTTGCGACAGTTTGGGATGGGATAGCGCCGAACTTTGGATGCCGGAAGCTGGGGAAAAACTGCTGTCAGGAAGTAAGAGAGTAACTGCGGTTTCTGACTCCAATTTACTGCGGTGCGTGATCAGTTGGAGAAAACGCTCGGTTTCTATCCCTAAATTTGCCGAATTTGGCGAACAAATGACCTGTGGATTCGGGGAAGGATTGCCCGGTATTGTTTGGGCTAGCGGTTCCCCTCAGTGGATCGCAGATGTCACAAAAAGTGACAGTTTTCTGCGCCGAGAAATCGCCGCAGAAGAAGGACTGCACGGAGCTTTTGGCTTCCCTATCTTGGGCGACTACAAACATGAAAATTCTGAAAGATCTGTGTTGGGGGTGATGACTTTTTTCAGCGGCGAAGTGCAGTGTTTTGATGAAGAATTGCTCCAGACAATGGCAACAATCGGCAGCCAACTAGGTCAATTTATCAAGCGCAAGCAAGCCGAAATAGCTTTGCGGGAAAGCGAAGAACAACTGCGAGATTTATTTGAAAATGCTACTGACTTAATTCAAAGTATTGGAGCCGACGGTCATTTTTTGTATGTGAATCGGGCTTGGCGGGAAACTCTGGGCTATAGCGAAGCAGAAATTGCTGAAATGACTGTTTTTGATATTATTCATCCTAATAGTTCCCAAGAGTCTATTGATATATTGTATCAAGCTATTGTCAAAAAAAATGTCAATATAAATACATTTTATCCAGACTATATTCAAGCAATATTTATTACTAAAAAAAACGAAGAAATTTTGCTAGAAGGTAGCATAAGCTGTAAATTTTCAGAAGGTTCGTTAGTAGCGATTCGCGCTATTTTACGAGATATTACTGCTCGAAAGATGGCGGAAGATGCTCTAGCAAAATCTGCGTCGTTGCTGCAAGCAACGTTTGATTCTACTGCTGACGGTATTTTGGCTATTGACAGGAACGGGAAAATAGTTACTTTCAATCGAGAATTTGTGGAAATGTGGGGCGTACCTAGCGACGTAATGGCACTGCGAGACGATGAGACAATGATCGCTTTTGTGCAGAACCAACTCAAAGACCCTCAAGCATTCCAAGAGAGAATAGAATCGCTTTACGATCAGCCAGAAGCCGAAAGTTTCGATTTGTTGGAATTTCAAGATGGCAGATTTTTTGAACGCTATTCGGAGCCGCAACGGCTGGGAGATAAAATTATTGGCAGAGTCTGGAGTTACCACGATATTACGGAACGCAAGGAAGCAGAAGATGCCTTGCGGGAAGAACAAGAGAAATCAGAAAAGTTGCTGTTAAATATCTTGCCCAAGACAATAGCAGAACGCTTGAAGAAAAACGAGACTACTATTGCCGAATACTTTCCCGAAGTGACTGTTTTGTTTGCAGATATTGTGGGGTTCACAGCTTTGTCTGCGGTCATGAATCCGATTGAACTCGTGGATCTCCTGAATCAGATCTTTTCAGGGTTCGACCTGTTGTGCGAACGGCATGGCTTAGAGAAAATCAAGACTATCGGCGACGCATACATGGCCGTGGGAGGGCTGCCAAATCTCCGGGCCGATCACGCTGAGGCGATCGCCCAAATGGCATTAGATATGCAAACAGAGATAGCTCGGTTTAATGCTAACAATAATAAATATTTTAGCATCCGCATCGGGATTCATAGCGGCCCGGTCGTTGCGGGAGTAATTGGGATCAAAAAGTTTATTTACGATTTGTGGGGCGACACGGTAAATATTGCTTCCCGGATGGAATCTCACGGTTTGCCTTGGCGGATTCAAGTCAGCGAAACTACTTATAAGTTATTGGAACACAAATATTTGCTTCAGGAGCGGGGAACTATTGAAGTTAAAGGCAAAGGGGGAATGAAAACTTATCTGCTGGTTGGTAAAAAAACAATTAGTCATTAGTCATTAGTCATTAGTCATCGGTCATTAGTCATGAGTCATCAGTTATCAGTCATCTGGCTGAGGACTAAAAGTGTTGCTAAAGTTAGTTAATAATACTTTTTAGGTCTAGACTGATGGAATTTGCTAATTTGTTGACAAATTTACGATCGCCCTTAGCCGCTATCGATCGCCATCCTGTGACGGTTGCGCCCTCAACTTCCGTCGGGGATGCGATCGCCCTGATGCGTCTGGCGAGAAACCCTTGTCCGCTGCCAGACTCAAACGCAACGGTAAAACCATTGATTAGTTGCGTCTTAGTTGTCGAGGAAAATCAGCTAGTCGGACTGCTAAGCCAAGGTGATATGCTGAACCTAGCCACCGAATCAGGATGGCAAGAAATGAAAGTTGTCGATGCAATGACGCGGAATTTAATTATCTTAAAAGAATCAGAATTTACAGATATTTTTAGCGCATTTAAGCTATTTTGTCAACACTCGATCGATTGCTTGCCAATTGTGGACGAACAAGGTCAACTCATAGGTTTAGTCAGCGAAGAAAAGATTCGCCCAGAAATTTACAGCGTCGTCAAAATGTTGGAGCAAGAAGTTGTAAAACTTCAGCAAAAACAGTGTGATCTCTTAGCAAACAAGTCAGAAATCGAAAAACAAGTTAGCGATCGCAAACTTGCAGAAACCGCTTTGCAACAATTCAACGTAGAGTTAGAACAGCGAGTCCAGCAACGCACTGAACACTACGAACAGGCCGTATTAACAGGTAAATTGACCGCAGAAAAATTGCAAAACTCCGAAGCTGAACTGCTGGCGCTGTTTAATGCGATGACGGATATCGTGCTGGTTTTCGATGCCAGCGGCCGCTACCTCAAAGTCGCCCCCACGTCTCCCCAACTGCTCTACAAACGGGCTGTTAAAGCGCTGGGCAAAACCCTCGCCGAAATGTTGCCGGAAGCGGAAGCTAATTTTTGCCTCAGCCACATTCACCAAACCTTGGCATCTGGGGAAACCCACAGAGTTGAATACAGCATGGAAATTGGTGGGAAGTTAATCTGGTTTGATGGCAGTATTTCGCCACTGGGAGTCGATCGAGTGATCTGGGTAGCGCGGGATATTACTGCTCGCAAACACGCAGAAGCTGCACTGCAAAAGAGTGAGGAAAAGTTTCGCAATTTGTTTGATGATGCTCCAATTGCGATCGGTTTGGCAAGCGTGCGCGACTACCGCATGATCAAGGTGAATGAAGCTCACCGCCAGATGTTGGGCTACGGCGATGTGGACTGGGCAGCAATGAGTTTCGCTGATGTCACCCACTCAGAAGATTTACAAGCAGAATTCGAGCAAATCAAGCAGTTGGTCGATGGCAATATTTCTCGCTTCCAAATGGAAAAACGCTTGACGAAGAAGAATGGCGAGTTGATGTGGGCAAACTTGACGGTGACGCTGATTCGCGATCGCGATGGCATTCCTGTTTACAGCATGGGGGCGATCGAAGATATCAGTTGCCGCAAGCGGGCAGAAATGGAATTGCAGCAGTTAAAAGAACGCCTGCAATTTTTACTTGCTTCTAATCCGGCGGTAATTTTTACTGCCACACCGACGGGGAATTTTTGTATTACTTACATCAGCGACAACGTTAAGGCAATCGTTGGCTACGACCCCCAAGAGGTGTTAGCAGATTCTGACTTTTGGTCGAGCCGTATTCACCCGGAAGATAGAGCGCAATTTATCGTAAATTTTTCTGATTTGTCCGAGAGAAAAAATTGCATTTGCGAGTACCGCTTTCTGCACGGATACGGATTTTACCGCTGGCTGCGGACGGAACTAAAACTATTGGTTAACAGCAGCGGTATTCCGATCGAAATTATTGGTTACGCCGCCGATATCAGCAATTCTAAATGCGCTGAAATAGCTTTGCGACAGCAGTTCGAGCAAGAACGGCTGGTAGAGGCGATCGCCCGTCGCGTCCGCCAGTCCTTGCAATTAGAGGAAATTCTCAATACCACGGTTGCCGAACTCCAGCAAGTCTTGTTAGCCGATCGAGTTTTGGTTTATCAAATTTTACCGGAAAAAAGCGGCCGAGTCATTGCGGAAGCGGTGGCAGAAGGATGCAGCCCACTGGTGGATAGATGTTTTGGCGAAGAGGTTTTTCCGGTTCAAAATTATCAGCTTTATTTGGAAGGGCGAATTTGTGCGTTATCCGAACTAGATCACCCCTCCATTGCACCTTGTATGGTGGAGTTTATGAAAGAAATTAAAGTGAGAGCAAAGTTAGTCGTGCCAATTATTCAGCACAGCCAACTTTGGGGATTGCTGATTGCCCACCAGTGCGATAAGTCCAGGGAGTGGCAAGAATGGGAAATCAATTTATTTCACCAGTTGGTGAATCAATTGGCGATCGCCATTCAGCAATCTCTACTCTACCAGCAACTGCAAACGGAACTGAGCGATCGCAAACAAGCGGAAGCAAATTTGAAAATCTCCCTCAAAGAGAAAGAGATTTTGCTCAAAGAAATTCACCATCGCGTCAAAAACAACCTCTGCGTAGTTGCCAGTCTGTTAGAATTACAATCTAACACAGTTGCCGAACCCCAAATAGCCAAAATGTTTGAAGAAAGTCAGAATCGCCTTTATTCTATGGCTCTGATTCACGAGAAACTGTACCGCTCGACTAACCTGGCGCAAATTAATTTTGGTGAATATCTAGAAGATTTGGTCAGTAACTTGTTTCACTCTTACAATATAAGTGACAACCGGATTCAGTTGCAGGTATTAGCTGAACCAATCTCCCTAAATATTGAGACTGCTACTCCCTGCGGTTTAATTGCTAATGAATTGGTTTCAAATACCCTGAAACACGCTTTTCCTCACGGTACTAGCGGGACAGTTAGTGTAGAATGCTATCAAACGAGCGATGGAGAAATCCACCTTTTCGTTAAGGACAATGGCGTCGGCTTTCCTCAAAACTTAGATTTTAGAAAAACTAACTCTATGGGCTTTCAAGTTGTCTGCACTTTAACCGAGCAGTTAGAAGGAACCATTGAACTGTCAAGGCAAATCGGCACAGCATTTCACTTAACATTTAACGAATTAAACTATTCTCAGAGGTTGTAAAAACATGGATTTACCAGCAAAAATCATTAATATTTTGATTGTCGAAGATGAATTATTAATCGCTAAAAATTTATCTAAAAAATTAGAAAAATTGGGATATCAAATCGCCGACATCGTTTCTTCTGGAGTCGATGCCATACAGCGCGCAGCCGAAATGAGACCAGATTTAATTTTAATGGATATAGTCATCAAAGGCGACATTGATGGCATAGAAACAGCAGCAATAATCAATCAAAAATTAGATATCCCAATTATCTATACAACTGCCTATGCCGACGACGAAACTTTGCAGCGAGCCGAAAATACTGGTTCTTATGGCTACCTCCTCAAACCGTTTAAAGAAAGAGAGCTACACGCCACCATTAAAATAGTGCTGAGTAAACATCAAGAAGCAGTTAGGCTGCAAAAAATAATTACATTGGCAGCAGCAAAAAGCGAAAATAGAGCGCGATTTATTTCAATGGCATACCACGATTTAAATACTCCGTTGACTACCATACAGCTATCGGCTGAAATGCTGGAAGATAGCGAATTGCAGAGAACGCCAGGAAGTACAAATAAAAATGTCGCTCGCATCAAAAAAGCCGTCCGCAATATGAGCGAATTGCTGGAGGATATTTTAATGCTCAGCAAAGCCGAATCAGGCAAACTTTCCTTGAATTTAAATCAGCTAAATGTAACGGAGTTCTGCACCTATCTTTTAGAAGAACTACAACCGCTCGTCACCGACAAACACCTGGTAACTTTCCGCGCCCCAAAAGAGCCACTGCACGCCAATCTCGATGCAAAATTGCTGCACAACCTCCTGACTAATTTGCTTTTAAATGCTATTAAATATTCTCCAAATGGCGGCAATGTCAGTTTAGAATTAAGCTGCGAAAACCAGCAAATATTTTTTTCCGTTCGAGATGAAGGAATTGGGATGACAGCGGAATATCAGGGGAGATTATTTCAGCAGTTTGAACGGGGTGCTAATGTAGGCAATATTAAAGGATCGGGGTTGGGACTTTGCATTGTTAAACACATAGTTGATCTGCACGGGGGTACAATAAGTGTGGAAAGTGCGATCGACAAAGGTACTACATTTATTGTCGCGCTGCCTTTTCTTAGTCATTAGTCATTGGTCATTGGTCATTAGTCATTGGTCATCAGTGATATGATATCCGATCGTCGCATTATTCTTGTATTTCATTTTAAGCAAATCTATTGGGAGACAAAATCTCGTTAAGCGAAGCTATCCCGCTCTTAATCGCCCAATCTTTTGATCCTGCTGCCGAATCAGCAAATCGCTCAGCTAAAGCAGGTACAATCGCCAAAGGATTGCTCAAACCCGAAAAAACGTGCAATCCAGGGCGAGAACCAATTTCCCCAACTATGGGGAGCTTATCCGCGCTAAATGCCACAATACAATCGTGCCAAGTTGCGGGTAAATCGGCCAAAGCTGGCAAAACCTTGCCGATTCCGGCACGAATTGCGGTTTCGCTGGTTTCGCGATCGACTTTAGCATTCAAATCGCTCAAAGTTCGAGACAATTGCCCGATCCGCAAACTGCCATCATTAAATTGAATTGCACCAGCATCTAAAATCGGTGGTAACAACTCATTACCCGGTTCATCCCACAGAAAATCTACCTCAATTTTACTCGATTCAGCTTCCAATTCAAAACGTTTTAATACCGCGGGCATCACCAAAGTCCTGAGTTTCAAATCGACAGGTTCAGTCTCCAAAATCTCGGCGCGACTAAAATAAACTCCCGCAGAAATGCCAGCCGCCTTGAGCAAAGTTCGACTCCAACCTCCAGCACAAATCACCGCATTTTCGCAAGCATAACTTTCGTGTACCGTCTTGACTCCCGAAATCCGATTTCCCTCTGCTATTAAACCAGTTACTTCAGCAATTTTTATAGTTCCTCCCAACCGCGCAAACCCTTGACAATAAGCTATATTTGTGGCTGTCGGGGAAATGTGACCGTGACGCACAGTTAGAGCTCCGGCGATCGCACTTTTATTCAGTAAAGGTTCCAACTCGCCAGCTTCTGCAACGCTCAAAAGCTGCGGAGGTATCGCAAAATGCGCGTAATTTTCTACTATTTTTTCAATATCAGCGTCCGCATCAATTGTCAGCAACAGATCCAACTCGCGAAACTCAGTATCAGCGTCTAATTCCGCCGATAAATTGCGGTGGCGTTCGATACCTTCCCGACACAATTGACGAGTTAAATCAGTCGTGCCAGACCAATAAGCTAAGCCTCCATAACTAAAACGAGTCGCATTTTGCATGGTAGCATCTCGCTCCAAAAGCAGCACAGCAAAACCTTTTTTTGCGAGTTCGTAACTCAGGGCTGCACCCGTAATGCCACCGCCAACAACAATCCAATCGTAACTTTTCATGAGCAACTCAAAGGGAAGGAAAATATCATGCTTAGATTTTAGCTTAGGTTGTTTCGGAACAGGCCCAAAAGTCTCTACCTACAGAAAGAGGTGATGCGCGATCGGCATAACTGCAACTTACACCCCTTGGGAGATGTTACCGCAGGCACATTTTTTGTTCAATAGTAGCAATTACAGACAGCACAAAATTAGAAACACCACAGAGGTTTTATGAGTATCGACAAACCGGGCAAAGATATGCGCCGTACTGTCAATCCGGGCGATCGCATTTCCGACGAACCGCAAAGCATCGAAGAAAAAGCTCAGCAATTAGCAGTTGACCACGTGCCCGACATCACGGGAGATGTAGTTACAGTTCCAACTTATGTGATCGTAGAAGAACCGGACGGGGAAAAGAAAGCTTTGCACCACGTCAAAGACGCCGAGGAAATTTCCGACGTAATTCGACAGGCCCGCGTTGACGAAAATGGCGAGCGAATTTGGGATTAAGCTCAATCCAATAAAACTGGCTTTGTAGGTAGAAAACTTATCGCTAGAAATCATGGAAACAAATCAAACAAATAGTACGCCCTATCCCAATATTCCGCCGATTCTAGAAAGTGACGACACAGAGTATCGCGACGCCGGCATTACGAGTACAGTTTCAGTTGCAGGTCATCCCCTCCACCCAGTGCTGATCGTGTTTCCGATCGCCTTTTTAGTCGCAGCCGCCGGTACAGATATCGGTTATTGGCTGACAAGCGATCCATTTTGGGCGAGAGCTTCGGTTTGGCTGATTGGTGCAGGCTTTGCTGCGGGGATTTTGGCGGGAATCACGGGCTTTTTAGATTTTACGAGAATTAAAAGAGTGCGCGATCGCAGTGCCGGTTGGTTGCACATGGGCGGCAATGTGGCGGCTCTGGTACTTTCGCTGATTAACCTGGTGTTGCGCCAAGGAAATGCTGCTGAGCCGATCGTCTTTACAGGTTTAGCACTGTCGGTCGTCGTTGCCAGCTTGCTGGGCGTTACAGGCTGGTTCGGCGGCGAACTAAGTTTTCGCCACAAAGTCGGTGTTATCGGCCCTAGCAGTCAAAATATGTAGGTTTCTGAGCGTTTTTAGTAGAAACTTCAGTCCGTCTTCATAGGTGGATCATGAAGGAATTGCATTCCCAACGCTCGAACCTAAAGATTGTCCCAGCCAATTCAGATAAGCCTCGCTGCCAGCGATAATGGGAATAGCAATAATTTCGGGAACTTCATAGGAATGGAGTTCCTGAACTTTTGTTTTTAAAGCCTCAAATTTAGCCAAATCAGTTTTAATCACCAACTGCCACTCCGACTCGGCATGAATCTCGCCTTGCCAAGTATAAATCGAGCGAATTGGCGACAAACTAACACAAGCAGCCAGCTTGTGTTCAACTAGAGTTTTAGCGATATTCTCCGCATCCGCCTCCGATGCAGCAGTTACCAGCACCAACCCAAAATTAACAGTCATAAGGATTTTAGATCCGATATCAACGGATTTGATACTACCAATTACCAATTACCAATTACCAATTACCAATTACCAATTTTTAACTTCCGAAACTTCCCAAGAATTGACTTTGCACGCCCCACCTAAGGAAAAGTAGCGCCTAGTGGATTCGGGCAAAATAGCTCCAGTCAACAAAGCATTATCTAAATTGGCTCCTATTAACGTCGCCTCGCTCAAATCTGCCGCCATCAAATCAGCTTGACACAGCTTTGCCCAATTCAGATTTGCCCCGATCAAACAACTTCCTCTAAACTTAGCCCCAGTTAAGTTTGCTCCCGCCAATTTAACGCCCCGCAACTGAGCCGCACTGAAATTTGCTCCCGCCAAATTCGAGCCTTCCAAATTAGCTCCCATCAGTTTAGCTTCGCTCACATTAACGCCGCTCAAATCTGCACCGCAAAGATTCACGCCTGTCAACTGCGCTCGTCGCAGACTGACTCCGGTTAATTGAGCTCCAAAAAGTTTGGCACTGTTGAGCTTTGCACCGTAAAGGTTTGCCCATTTAAAATTAGCTCCCGTCAGATTTGCGCCGAGGAAGTTAACTAATTGCAAGTCGGCGCTGCACAAATTGGCATTCCACAACACAGCACTCCGTAGGTTGGCGCTGGTTAAAGTTGCGCCGCTTAACTTTGCTCTCGGTAACTTTGCTTTTACCAAAAAAGCTCCGCTCAAATTAGCTTTTGTCAAATCTGCGTCTGAGAGTTGGATTTCGCCCATTTTGGCAAAACTCAGATTTGCTCTGTGCAGCAGTGCGCCTTTGAGCGTTGCTTTGGTGAGAAATGCTCTGCTGAGGTTCGCCCCGGAAAGATTAGCTCGCGAAAGGTTGACTCCGATTAAGATTGCTCCGCTGAGGTTTGCCCCGCCCAGATCGGCTCCAGCAAAGTCTCTTTGTCCTTTTTCGTAATTGTTGAGCAGTTCGCTAACTTCCATAGGGCCTGATACCTTCTCTGATTGGGGAGTTCGATCGAGAAATCTTTAATCTTCAGGTTGTTTCAGAAATTCTACTGTTACAAAAATTAGACTGTTTTAGCGTTGGCATCAAACCGTATAACTTCTGTTAACATTACTTTCTGTTCAAACGCGATCTCTTAATAAAGATTTTATATTGTTCTCGCGGTAGAGATCGCCCTTTCGGTATGTTTGAATTAAAAGTTAATCTTTCGTGACATAGATAGTCATTCCTTAGCGATCGGCATTAATCCGCAACTTTAGCCTCAGCGCGCCCTTGAATCCTGCGGGAGGTTGCCAGGAGTTCAAGGCTGCCTTGAGACTCTCAATGGCGTCTGTTGCTTGCAGCGTCGAGGTTTGAGTGTCGTTAGCGAAGCCCTCGAAGAGGATCGCGACTTTCACAACGCGGCCGTTTTGTATGGATAAATCCCACACCGTCTCGCCGCTAACCGCCGCTGGGAGATTAACAGATCGCAGGTATTGATTCAGAGAGGCGATCGCCCCAGCATCCAACCCTTGGGCGCTGACTACTTGCAAGCGAGCAGCAATTTGCTGCGGGGGTGGCTCGCTGTAAGGGGCTGGCAGCGCGCGAGGAGCTGGCACTGGCCGTGCAAAATTGGGAGTCGAGTTCGAGCTGCGAGTGCCACCTCTCGTTTGGTCGCTCTCCTCCCGCTCGAAAATACCGTCATAGCTGACACCCTGCGGCAATTCGACAGGCACTTGCACGCGACGACGAGATCCATCTGGTTCGACTCGCACTTCTTCGCTCACAGCCACAAAAGCCGTGTATTCCGACAGCAAGTGATAATTTAGAGCAGTATTAGTCACAGCTTCCACCAGAGATTTAGTCTCGCCGCCAAACATTTGATTCATTAAATCTTGAATGCGCGATCGCCCCCAAAGTTGAGCTACCGCCGAATTTCCAAAATCCGTAGCGGTTGGTGTGACTGATGTTGACTCCCGCTGCCGCCCGCCGGATTGAGCAAAATTCACAGGTAAAATCTGCTCGTAAGCTTTGCCGCCCGCTTGAGTGCCGCGGATGCGCAGTTTGCCATTTGTTCGATCGCTCTTTTTGCCAAACAACACCAGCGGCTGACTCGCAAACAAATCCGGTGGTGCGATCGGATAAATCTCCGGTTTTTCCCCCACTCCTTCCCAACTAATTTGAATATTAGTCAATACCGGACTATTAATTTGACGAAAAAACTTTTCTGCCGCTGCTGCTGACGGTTCATCTTGACGAATTACTTGAGACGTGCCTCTTCCCACTTGGGCCAAACGGTTGAGCAAAAACCGATTCACCGAACTACCGACACCAAAACTATAAAGTCGATTTCCCGGTTTCAGGCTCTGCTGCACCTGGGCCAGCACTTCTTTTTCATTACCAATATAACCATCGGTAATCAGTACAATACTCCGCAGCGTTCCTGTTTTTGTCGCCGGAAACTTCATCACAGTTTGAATGCCGTTGAGCAGTTCGGTGCCGCCGTTAGCCTGCAAAGCGTCGATATAATTAATTGCCCTTTGTCGATTAGCTTCTGTATTCGCTAAAGGAGTTGTTGAAAGCGCTTTTGCAGTGTTGGCAAAATCAATAATAGTAAAAGTATCCTTGGGATTGAGTCCTTGGATGAAGCGGCGCATCAACTCCTTAGATTTTGCTAGCGGATCGCCCTGTTGAGAACCGGAAGTATCCATCAAAAACACGACATCTTTTGGTACAATTTCGTTATTTTTGTAGTTTAATGCCGGAATTAAATAAGTCGCAAAATGACCGCCCCGTTGGTCGGATTGACTCAGGACTGTGGCGCGAGTATTTTCGCCGGCTACTCGATAGCGCAGAATTAAATCTTTATTGGGAATTGTGTCAGATTCAGCTAGTTGGACGCGCACAGTATTGCCGGTGCGTTCTGTGGTAATTTGATGGGAAGTAGAGCGGACATTGCCGATCGCAACTCCGGCATCGATTTCTACCGAAACAGCAATATCGTGACCAGAGCGCGTGTTTGGAGGCAAAACAGGCGGGTTAATGCGATCGGCATCGGTGGTATTTTGCGAAATATAACGCGGCCCAACCACTGTGGGAAACACAAATTCGTAATCGCCATCGGCAAATTTGAGACTCTCGGTGTAGCGAATCGTAACTTCAATCTTTTCTCCCGGTTTGATATTAGCTAGAGACTGAGTAAAAATATTATCGCGTTCTTGTTCCAACAAACCCGCTGTTCTGCCTTGCTGGCGAGCTTTTTGGTAAATTTCCAAAGCTTCATCGCGCCGTTTGATATCAGCTTTAATAGTGCGATCGCCGATTTTAATTTCCATGTCATCCACCGCCGCTTCATCGGGCAGGGGAAATACATAAACAGCTTCTAAAGATTCGGGGAAAGGATTTTCAAACTTCTGTACAACTTCGACGCGGGAGATATTGCCGGCTATTTTGGCTTTAACTTCAGTCCGTTTGAGAGGAAAGACTTGCTCTGTGGCTGTATTTTGAGTTTTGACGAACAAACCGCCGACTGGACAGCGAGTTTCGGGCGATCGGGCTTCAAGCTTGCAATTAACATCGTTACTAGCGAGGATTTTCGGCGGCCCAGACGAATAATTTTGCCCAGGAGCATTTGCCAGCGCCGCATTGGGAGCGACGAGCCATGCACCGCACTCGTTAGCGAAGCCCTCGAAGAGGATCGCTGCGAGCAATGCGATACCACCAGAAAGCAACCGTTGAGGGGATAGAACGCAGACAAACTTCATAGTTATTTTTTTAGCAGACTTGAGGTGCTCCGTTTACCATGACTTTACCATTGCCGAAACGTTCCTGAGTTAGCTGTTCGGGAAACATGACAAGCAGACCTGGGTGGATTTTAGATTAAAGATTAAAGAAATGACTCCCTAGGCGCGGGCTGGGGACTGGCATTTGTATTGAGGTCGGTTTGGGCGATCGTCCGCGAAGCCAATGCTGAATATTGTATGATAGTGAGATAGCTTAAATAATTCTCACATCAACCTCTAAACCTCTAATAAATTAAAAATGTCATGAGTTTTATCAACCCCAAAACCAAATTTGCTTTTAAAAAAAATATTCGGCTCGGATGACAGTAAAAAAATTTTAATTAGTTTTTTAAATGCTCTCCTATACGAAGCACAGCCAGTCATCGAAAATTTAGAAATTATCGACCCCTATTTAGCTCCAAACATTAAAGGTATCAAAGACACTTACCTGGATGTAAAAGCCAAGATTAATGGTGACAAAACTGTGCTCATTGAAATGCAGGTTTTGAATGTAGAATACTTTCAGCAGCGGGTTTTGTATAATGCAACTAAAACATATTCAATGCAGCTAAGCACAGGAAGTGGCTACAGCAAGTTAAACCCTGTGATTGCTCTGACGATTACAGATTTTAAAATGTTTGAGAACATAGACACAGTGATTTCGCATTTTATCTTCAAAGAAAAGACATTTTTAGTAGATTATCTAGCAGATCAATTTGAGATGGTGTTTGTGGAGTTACCAAAATTCAACAAGGAACTAGATGAATTAGAAACCTTGACAGATAAGTGGATATACTTCATGAAAACAGCTCAAGCTTTACAGGCTGTTCCAGAAGAATTGGGAAATGTAGAGGAACTGAAACAGGCTTTTAAAATTGCCAGTACAGCAAATCTAAATGCTCAGGAACTAGATGAGTTAGATAAGCGAGAAATCTGGATTCAAGACCAGCGTGGCTCCATTAGTCTAGCTACCAAAATAGCCCTGGCAGAAGGTATCGAACAAGGTATCGAACAAGGCATCGAACAAGGCATCGAACAAGGCATCGAACAAGGAAAGCAGCAGTTACAGCAATTAGTTGTGTCGCTGTTGGAGCGCCGTGTCGGGCCGCTGTCGTCGGAGATTCAAGCTCGCATCACTCGGTTATCCGCTGAGCAATTAGAGAATTTAGGAGAGGCAGTTTTAGACTTGGCCAGTGTGTCAGATTTGACCGATCGCTTGCAGACATATTCTTGACAAAAGTAAAAAGGGTTGGTCTCTGGCGGGCCCTTCGTCTCCTCCAAAAGCGAAGTATTGAACAAGCAAGAGTTGTGAAATGGGCGATCGCACTCCAAACCCATGCCAACCGCCCGATCGAGCTAATGGCCCACTCGTCATGTCCCCACCCGTATTTGAGAAATGCTGAAACCCTGCTGGACAATTTTCGATTTTAGCTCTTAGAGTTGAGTGTTACCCTCTTAACTATAGAAACATCTAAAGTTGAAAATCTATGACCAAATTTGTGTTTGTGACCGGCGGCGTGGTTTCCAGTATCGGCAAGGGAATTGTCGGTGCTTCCCTGGGCCGTCTATTGAAGTCGCGGGACTACTCTGTCTCGATTTTGAAGCTAGACCCCTATATTAACGTTGACCCCGGCACTCTCAGCCCGTTTCAGCACGGAGAAGTCTTCGTCACGGAAGATGGTGCGGAAACTGACCTGGATTTGGGGCACTACGAGCGTTTTACCGATACCTCGATGTCTCGCCTCAATAGCGTCACCACGGGTTCCATTTATCAAGCCGTGATTAATAAGGAACGCCGGGGCGAATATCAGGGGAGTACGGTGCAGGTGATTCCCCACATCACTAACGAGATTAAAGAGCGTATTTTTCGTGTAGCAAAAAATACTAATCCCGATGTGGTAATTACGGAAATCGGCGGAACCGTGGGAGATATTGAATCTTTGCCGTTTTTGGAAGCAATTCGCCAGTTTCGCAAGGCAGTTGGGCGGCAAAATGTTGTGTATATGCACGTCACGCTGATACCTTGGATTCCTTCGGCTGGGGAGATGAAAACTAAACCGACTCAGCACTCGGTTAAGGAGTTGCGGTCGATCGGCATTCAACCAGATATTTTAGTCTGTAGGTGCGATCGGCCTTTACCTTTGGGCCTGAAACAAAAATTGTCGGAATTCTGCAACGTACCCGAAGAATGCGTCATCACCGCCCAAGATGCCAAAAGTATCTACGAAGTGCCGCTGATGATGGAACAGGAAGGTTTAGCGGAACAAACCATCAATTTGCTGCAACTCGAACAGCGGCCACCCGATTTGACTCAGTGGCAAACCTTAGTCAAACGGCTGTATAGCCCTAGCCACAAGATTGATATTGCTTTGGTTGGGAAATACGTGCGGTTGAACGATGCTTATCTTTCGGTGGTGGAAGCTTTGCGACACGGCGCAATCTCGATCGGCTGCGACCTAAATTTGCACTGGATTAACTCAGAAGATTTAGAATCGGGAAACCTCGATAACTATCTCAAAGATATGAACGGCATTGTTGTGCCCGGAGGTTTTGGAATTCGGGGAGTTGATGGCAAAATAGCGGCGATCGAATATGCCAAACAGCATAAAATACCATTTTTGGGATTGTGTTTGGGGATGCAGTGTGCTGTGATTGAATGGGCTCGCAACACCGCCCAACTAGAGAATGCTAACAGCGCTGAATTTGACCCAGATACGACCAATCCGGTAATTAATTTATTGCCGGAACAGCAAGATGTAGTCGATTTGGGCGGTACAATGCGACTGGGTTTGTATCCGTGCCGCGTCAACCCAGATACGCTAGCTTTCCAACTTTATCAAAAAGAAGTGATTTACGAGCGTCACCGCCATCGGTACGAATTCAACAACGCCTACCGCAATCTTTTCTTAGAATCAGGTTATGTAATATCCGGCACATCTCCCGACGGCCGACTCGTAGAAATGATTGAATTGCCCAACCATCCCTTTTTCATAGCCAGTCAATTTCACCCCGAATTCCAATCTAGGCCTAGCGCCCCCCACCCCTTGTTTCAGGGGTTTATCCAGGCGGCGAGCACCCAGGGAAAGCAGGATTTTGTAGAAACTGAGGCTCGCGACTTAGTAGCAGGGAAACTTGCAGGAGCCTGATCTCATACCATCTGCGATCGATTAGTTCTGATATATTAGAAGTCTGTGGGGGCGGGTGAGAGTAGACAATATTCAAATAGGATGGATAGTCGATCGTAATCTCACCCGCCCAACCCAAGAATAGGATTTGATTAGGGTGGCACTTACCGGACATGATATCGGGCAGCATTCTCAACGAGTGAAAAACCTTACCCCCTGCCCTAGCATAGGGGTTGGGGGGCTAGTACCCGAAGGGAGAAGACAGAAGGTAAAAATTCTTAGTATTTTTACTTAACTTTTTAGCTGAGATTTCAATCGTGATACCAGTTTCAAAAAAGAATGCAACTGTAGGCAAGATCCAAACTCATACAGAATCTGTCATTCCCAATCTAAAATTTAAAATCTAAAATGGTATGAGTTGTCAAACTATCCTAAAATACCAGGAAGCGCAGGTTTGAGGAGGTTTTTGTGGCGTATTGGAGCAAATTTACTTATGAGAAAAGTACATACATAATTGACCTTGACACTATTAGTGCTTTTTCTAGCGAACTGGATAACAAGCGTATCACATTTTGGCTGCCTAATAGCAGTCAGCCGATTATTCTTAATCCCCAAGGCAATCATGAGGCTTACAAGCAAGTTCTCGAATACATCAAAAAAACGATCGATCGCAATTCTAAAGGTTCGTGGATTAAGATTAATTACGATCGCAAGGAATTTGCGATCGATCTGAGTAGAATTAGCTCTTTTGCTTGCGAACAGAACGGTAGGCTAATCAGCTTTTTCCTGCCAGACAGTGCTACTAATATTATTCTCATGCGCGAAGGCAACTCAGACGATTATCTAAAAATTCAGGAATACATTAAAAATATGACTGGGCACTCTCTGCCATGAAGAAGGAGGAAGGAAGAAGGAAGAAGGAAGACAATACTTCTCGGTTAAGGTCTAAGCGGTACTGAGAATAGAAAAATGAAGCTCCTGGCGCTGAGTACCAGTACCTCT
>NZ_JAUBVX010000060.1:0-38517 GCF_036706065.1 Microcoleus sp. A2-C3
TCATCTTTATTTGGCAATTTTACTAGCTTTTTCATTTTAACCCTTTTTTGGCATACTCGCCAAAGTGAGATGCACCCCATGGCAAGTCTTGGATGAAGGAAACCATCGATCAATTTCGATATAAATCTTTCCTTCAAACTCAGCCTTGTATTTAAGCATCGTGAGAAACATACCCCAGCCAACATCGCTGATCGCTTTGGCTAGATTATGATTCCGTACCATGCCTTTGATGTTGAGATTTTCCACTGCAATAACTTGGTTTTCGTTTACTACCTTGCGGGATAGTTTGTGCAGAAAATCTTCGCGACACCTGGCAATTTTGGAGTGGACTTTCGCCACTTTCAATCTGGCTTTATTGCGATTGTTGCTACCTTTCTTTTTCTTGGATAGCTTTTGCTGTTTCCGTTTTAGGTTCCTTTGATGCTTGACCAAGAATCTCGGATTATCAAACTTTGAGCCATCACTGGTAATTACAAAATGAGTTAATCCCAGATCAAGCCCAACCGCTTTATTAATTGGTACTGATTCGGCTTGATCTTTGCCATCATATGTGCTGAGCGTAGTCGAAGTATCGACTAGAACGGAAACAAAGTATTTACCGTCAGGGTTGCGAGATACTGTGACAGTTTTAATAGCTCCATCAAAATTTCTATGCAGCTTGCAATGTACCAAACCAATCTTAGGTAGATTGATATAGTCATTTTCAAATTTGACGTTTTGGGGATAACTAATCGACTGTCTACCATGCTTAGACTTGAATCTAGGCAGCATGGCGCGTTTATCAAAAAAGTTTTTGTAGGCTGTCGATAGATTCAATGCCACGACTTGCAAGCATTGAGAATAAGGATCTTTTAGCCATTCATATTCTTTCTTGAGATTGGGCAACAATCCTTGTATATACCCTCTAGTTAATCCCTTACCAGTATTCTTATATGTCTCTTGACAAAGGTTTAAGGCATAATTCCAGAACCATCTGCAACAGCCAAAAGACTTTGCAAGCAAGGTTTCTTGCTCACTTGTTGGATAGATTCTGTATTTATATGCTTTATACATTTATCGAGAACACCAAATACTGATTAAACTCTCATAGCTCAAATAGATAGAATTGACTCGCTGTCGCTCAATTTGTTTTCTGGCTCGTTTTCATCCCGTCGCTCACCTGAGTACAGGTAGAGCGCGGGACTTCCCACTCACGCTAGTTAAATTAGTCAGTAGTCATTGGCAATTTCTGTATACGCGGATTCTGTAGCGGCGAGTTCACCGATATCTATGACGCACATCGAGAATATTTGTAAACTCGCCCTCCCCAACCAAAGATTCATGTAAGGGATTATGTTTAAAACGGCCCCGACTAGAAACTAGGGCTGATCCTGATATTATGCTTCGACAACAGTGTGACCGGAAGCAACCACAGCTTGTTTAATAGACTCTTCCGAGGCTTTAGCTTCCACGGTGACAGTCTTGGCTGCTATATCTACATCGATTTTCGCATCGGATTCAACAGTTTTGATGGCTTCGGTAATAGTGGTTCCGCAGCCGGAACAGACGATCGACGGAACATGAAGTTTGAGTGCCATAATTAAACCAGTATTGTAGATTGCAGGATTTATTCTGCCTTTATTTTAACCTTATTTCGGTTGGTTTTCATAAGATTTTTTGAAAGTTTAGCTGCGGGTAGAGACTCAGGCATTGCTTTTTGCCGTCTCAGCAGTGCGCTTTCGGTGCAATTCCGGCAGGGGTTTAAACCCCTGTCGGACTTATTATTTCAGTCCCAGCCGAAGTCTCGATCGCACAATTGAGCTAATCTCTGATTGGGCGATCGATAATATGCCCTTAATTGCTCGTATACCGTCTCGCTCACGGGCGGATATTGGTTGGAATTGTATTTTTCGTAGGTTTCTAATTCGTGCGGCGGCAAGCCTAGAAATTTTAACACGCTGTTGTATGTGCCGCCAGGATTTGTATACAAATCTTCGCTTTTGAGGATTAAAAGTTGTGATTTGGGAAATAGCTGCATCCAGTCTGGAAGTTGGTCGGCGTAGAGGCCGCGGCTGAGATATGTATGGTGGCGGTGGTTGTAACTTTCGTAATTTGGGCTCGCTAGGATTTTTTCGATTTCCCCTTGGAGTCTTTCGGGTTCCGAGGCGATCGCACTTTCGAGAGATAGCGATTCGTAGCCAATTTTTATGTAGTAATGATAATGGGAAATTGCGCGCTCTACTGGGTTTCTCAGCAGGGCGATGATTTTAACTTTGGGACATAAATCGTGGATGCGCTGGGCGACGCGGGGATGAAAAATATAGTAGGGGCTGGCTTCTCCGGTTAGCTGGTGTTCGCCGCTTTGGGCTTGGGGAAATTGGGAATAATACCAGTCGGGGGTTTGGTCGAAGTTGAGGTCGAAATAATGGATTTCTTTTTGGGCGGCAGGGGCGATTTGGGGATGTTGGATTAGGTAGTTGTACAGGGATGTTGTGCCGCCTTTTTGGACACCGATGATGATGAAATCGGGGGGTTTGGAGGGTTGTTTCATGGGTGGGTGATGATATCGGGCGCTTCGTTGGTGTCGATTTTGGCGTCGAACTGTTGATAAATATAGCTTACAGCCGAGTTACGATCGCGCGATCGTCCAATTAACTCGGCGGGGTTGTCGTTTTTTTTGCTATATCTGTTATTATATCGACATAGGGACAAGCCGATAAGTCCTTATGTCGATAAACGCCCATATCCGATCGCGCGCCTGTGTGTCAGGCTAGACACATAGACAAATCGATATAGCGATATGGCAACTTTGACTACAAGTAAAACTGTGTCCGTAAAAATCTATCTACCTGAAGAGACAAGAGCCAAGTTCAAAGCATCTTGCGCCATGCGTAGCCTCAGCATGAATGAGGTTCTGTTGGAGTACATCGAAACCTGGTTACAGGAAAACGAACCCGTTTTAGAGTCAAAGCCGAAGTGCGTCAAGACGGCCGCGAAAACTGAGGAGACAGACTGATGACCGATCGACTATATCGAATAAACGGCATCCTCGAACAAACCGCGAGGGACAAATGTTGAGAGATTCAGACAACCCTGAGAAATCTTGGGAGGATTTAGAAGCTGAACTAGCGGAAAACCCGGACAGACCTTTTTATGCCCGGAGTGACGCAGAAGCTTTTAAACGCTGCGAAAAACAAAATCGCGAAGCAACGAGACACTCGGACGTAACCGGCAGACCCTATTACACTTGTGATGAGAAAAGAGGGAAAAACTCATGACCGAATATCGATTAACACCCGCAAAGTACCGCCACGTTCAGGTAGTGGTTTGTCTCAACCGTGTTCGGTTAGACGGCTACGCTAACTCTGATGAGGCTTTGGCAAAGCTGAGCGAACTTGGTTACAGTCCCCAATTGCGTTATCAATGGAATCCAGAGCGAGATGAATTTGATTTGTATGCGCTGATTCATGATTTGCCACTAGATGAGTCGCTAATGACTGACCAAAAGTGTCAGGAGTTTTTTAGGTATTTTAGGCACAGTCAGATATATTCGATCGGCTGCGGACACGCTGACCCCGATTGGTTATTTGTTTGGGGCTTTAATGACGCGCGCCGTCATGCTACGCCGGAGGAAATTGAGCCTCTACAAGCAAATGCTACGGCTGCTGCTTGATATTTGAGGAGACAAATAATGATGACTAACTCGAATTACCGACTGCTACCCCCGAAAGATGAGTACGTGCAAGTGTCTATCTATCTGAATCGGGTGCACTTGGATGGATATACGCCCGATCGCGCGATCGCACAATTAATCGAAATGGGTTATGCTCCTAGTTTGCAATATCAGTGGAATCCAAAACGCAATGAGTTTGATTTGTTTGCTCTGATTCACGATCGCCCGATCGCCGATTCACTGATGGATAAACAGGCTTGTGATGCTCTCTGGGCTGCTTTTAAGGAATCTTCGCTGTACGTGATTGGTTGCGAGGCGGCTCAAAATCCTCATTGGCTGGCTGCGGGCAGTTTTAATGACCCGCGCCGTCACGCTACAGCGGAGGAAATTGAGCCTCTACAAGCAAATGCTACGGCTGCGGCTTGATATTTGCGATCACACTTTTGGACAATAAGATCGCGCGATGGGTGGGAGGACACGGCAGTGCCGTTTCCCTACGGGCGATCGCACAACAACCAAAATTCGATCGCACTACGGCCGAAATTCGATCTCCCTAAATCCCCCTTAAAAAGGGGGACTTTGAGAACACTCTTGTCCTCCCCTTAAGAAACAGGGCTTTGAGAACACTCTTGTCCCCTGCTTCTGAAGGAGGGCTAGGGGGGATCGAATCTCGGCACAAAAACAGCACCTCCATTTGACTTTACCGCTGGGCACTGACATCTCGATCGAACTAGACTAGAGTGGAGTTCCCGAACCAAAATCCTTGTAGGTCAAATCTTTCGGGGAAAATATATCGGCGATGAGTTCGATCGCGGGTTTGTCGGTTTTATTTTTCAGCGAGAGTACACATTTTGTGAATTTGTGCAAGGGCTGATATGGATGTTGGGGAAATTGGGAACTATAAAGATGGGATCGTAATGTCGAGCAGTATCTACCTGCAATACCATCTCTGAAAATATCCGGGAAGGCGTTAATGTTTAAAAGCAAATTATCCAGAGTTATCGTATCTTTGCTGCGGCGCATCGCTGGTGTTACCAGATCCGGGGCAAATCGGCTGATGAGAGCAATGCTGCGTGCACTGATGGCTATGAGCCGCAGGGCGCAACTGCCTGTGGCGGGGTTTGTGCTGCCGACGGTGACGATGGTGTTGCTGGTAGTGATTTTGTTGACTGTGGCGATTACTTTGCGATCGTTCGATCGGGCAAATACGGCTCGCAACGTGCGGGTGAACCAGCAGGTGCTGGCGGCCGCTACTCCCGCGATCGATCGGGCAAAAGCGAAAATTCAGTTTATGCTGCGGGAAGACCCGCAAAAGCCACTGGCGACTCCCTCCGACAATGAAATGTACCGGATGATGTCCGATAGCACTGGTGCTGGTAGTGGTACCGATACTTATACCTTTGGGGACGAGACACGCCTAAAAGTTAAAGCTAACCTAGACTCTGTGCCAGCCATATCTCCAGATCTTAAAGTTACAGATGCAGGCTTTAATCTCGAAACAAACGAATCAATAAATACTGCTTGGAGATATCCCGTCGATACGAATAACGACGGCAAATTTGACACTTTTACCCTTTACGGTATATTTTTCCGCAGCCCCCCACGTATTCCATCAGGTATTAATGCAGGCGAGTTTGAGAGGGCAAGAAAACCGCTGGAAGCAAGAACGCCACCGATGTCCCTTGGGGTACTGAAAAAAGGATGTGAGGCGGCGGCAGGTAATATCGCTAGCTTGGTTGGGGATTCCGGTTGGTACAGTGTTAACGGCAGACTGTTAAAAAGTTTCTTTGTTTACACGGTTAATGTACCGATTAAAGATCAAGCAGAAGCGGCAGCAGCGCAGGCGTTGGATAATACTCATCAGTATCTACCCTTCACAGGCACTACCAGCATATCGGCTCTCGAATACCAGCAAGACCAAAGTCGCATTCCCCTCAGTAACAATGCGGTTGTGTACGAAGACGACTTAGAAATATCTCCCGGCCCTCCGTTAAATATCAACGGGCGAATGATTACAAATAGTAATTTTTTAGTGTCGGGGTTAGGCGGTGATGACAATTTAAAATTATATCAAGTTAGCAGCCCTAATTCTTGTTTTTACGAGCAAGAAAATAGCAAAATACTTGTCGGTGGCAATGTAGTAAATGGCGGTTCGGGTGATAATTTTCCTTCTAATACAGTTCAAGTACACCTGTTTAAAAAGCCGGCTCCAATAACCGATCAAAAAATTAGCACGGCATTCACCCCTAAAATAAAGGGTCAATCTGTTAACAAAACCTCTACAGCTTTAGACGTACTTTACAACAACGAAGCGTTTCAGGATCGCATCAGCTTGCTAGTGGGGTGGCAGTCGAGGACTAAACCCGCGACTGATGACCCATTGTCAGTCCAGAAGAGACCGACCACTCAGAGCCGGGAGCAAGCACTAGAAAATTATTTTAAACTCACAACCCGAAAAGTTCCCTTTGCTGACGTGGCATTTGGAGACAGCGGAATTGTTGGCTTCGACCCGCTACCACCAGCACCAGCAGCACCAACCGGAGGCTCGCCCATTCTAGATAGCGGGGAGAATCTGCGACCGATCGACGCATGGAACCTTCCGACTGATGCCAACACTAAACTAAGTCTCAATCTCAACCAGCTAGAAGCAACAAAGATCGATCCAAAAAATCCGATCGAAGAAGAAGCATACTTGGGCGATCGCTTGGTTGCAGGCAACAGCTTGCCTAATAAGTGGTGGGACAGCACTAAAAGTGAATTAGTCAGCACTCCGCAAGAAGTCGCGGGAAAGTGGAATACCGACGCAACAGAACCAACTCGCACGCGCACTTCGCAGATAACACAGCTCGCTGACGTGGGGGCGACAGACCGAGGTAACGGTTTAGGAGAAAAGACAGATGCAGATTTAAGAGACGGTTTCTGGGAAGCATCAGCAGCCCAAATACCTAAAACAGCAGTCGATGGCATTGGCGGTTTGCGGGTCATCACCAGTGCTGGAGTTTACGATCGCAGAAATTCCTTCCTGCCGCCGCCTGTTTGGCTAGACGCTGCGGGTACTCCAAAATATGGACGAGCAACAATCAATGACTCCCTGGCTCCCGGAAATACTTATGACGACCCAGCAATGCCGGGTAGACAGGAGTTCCCAGTGGTTTGGCCAGATACGATGCCGATGTCACCGCTCGGCCCAGGTTCTCAAGTCTATAACAATAATGCTGTTGTCGGCAGCCCTCGTGATTCAAATTGGGTGCCCTTTACATGGCTGCCAGATGGCTCGAATCTGCCGTCGGCAGTACCCCTTAATGTAACATCCCCGGTTGTTGAGCTTGCCGCTAAGAATCCTCAGTATGCCAAAGGTGATTTGCGGATGCGGGCATCGGCAGTTTATCACTATGCAGAGGAAGGCTACAAGGCTGACGACATTGTTCCACCAGCTCAACCAGTCCAAAAGCCGATCGCCTGTATTAGCAGCTATTACGACCCCAGCAGCGCTTTGACAGCGCGAAATATCGATGATACGCTGCTAGCCGATGTCAGCGGACAGGGAGCACAGGCCCCAGCCGTATTAGTAGCAGGGCTACCCAAACTTCCTGCTGTAGGAACGCAGCCGAAAGTCATCGGCTCTAACAACGGCATCACCTACGACTTCCCTGGAACAGCCAGACCGACGGGTGCTTCCACTGTGGCGAACGGCTTGTTGAGCGGTGGCGATACAGTTTTGGATAATCAAGCCAACTTAGTCTTCCCCGACGGTCGGTTTGCCAACGGGCCTTTGAGATCGGCTCTTCAAGTGGCTGAAACTAATCGCACTTTGGCACAAAAGGCTGCTATAGACTCAACAAATTGTGCACTTCACATTCTGAGTGGTGCGATTCCCAATGACGCAAAGATTCCTCACGGAGCAATTCAAGAAGTATCATTTTTGAATGCCAGAGAAATCAAGGCGATCGATCGCGACGATCCGACTACCACCGTTAATGAAACCTTTACCCTGAGCAGTCCTCTTAAAGGCGTTGCGGGCGCAGCAAACTTAACAGGAGATTACAATCAGCCCATAGAAGAACGGCAACCCCTAGAAATTCGCGCCACTCAGATTGATTTAGATCAACTTCGGAAAAAGACGATCAATCAAACTAATGCTACTGGGCCAAGCCCGGAGTATTTGCTGCCAAACAGTGGGATAATTTATGCAAGCCGAGATGACGCGCTGCCTGATCGCAGCGATCGGACAGGCGACGAAAAGACCAGCAAAAGAGTCAGCCCCTCGGACTCTCTGCTCGATCCTACCCGCAAACCCAACGGCATTGTCCTAATCAACGGTAAGGAACTATACCGCGGCACGACCCCGGACGTAACCAGTGTGACAGATATAGTCAAGCAAAAAGGCTTGATTTTAGTTTCTAATTTGCCGGTTTATATCAAAGGAGAGTTTAATCTTCACAGCGGGGGAGAAGAGTTCAATACGCCGCTGCCAAATAATTGGACGGAAGCTGATTTCTACGGAAGGAACGGGCTTAATAATAGTTTTGCCTGCCGTAAGGGCGACCCCCGACTTACGGCTTGTGGGGGTGACAATTGGCGTCAGGCAACTGTATTAGCAGATGCTGTCACACTGCTGTCAAAGAATTATCGTTTTGGCTTCCGCAACGAGGGTGACTTTGACCTCAGAAATAATGTCGGCGCTGCTGCTGTATCGCCCCGCAAAGAGCAAGGATTTTTCAACAACAACTTTGTAACTAACGGGCTCACCAGCGGGGTATTCTCACCTATTGGCAGTCTCGTTACGACTGGAGGGCTTACAGACCTAAGCTACAAGACCGTCCCCACTAAGCTTGATAGTTCTTACTTCACTAACTTCGCCACCCCTGTCCAGCGGCGCGGGAACTTCCCAGAGTATTTGATGGAAGTTTGTATGAAACTGCCTGTTTCGGAATGCAAAGCTGAGGACTGGTATGTCAATCCGGTAGCAAAAGTGAGGGCAAACACTATCGGCGGCGGTTATGCCCCATCCGCTGATTTTAAAGCCGGAACAACTGCTACTCTCTCATATCCATTAGATACAACGTTGCAACGTTTCCCCCGCCGCGTTGCTTTTCAAAGAGACGCTACTACTTATGCTCTGACAGGAGGGCCATTAGGAATTACTGGCGGAGCGGCTAGTCCTGGTGTTGGCGCTCTAAAAGACAATTCTCTGTGGTTTGCCACGTTAACTGGCACTTCCATGAGTTACGACGGGACTTCTGATGTACCCTTTGCACTCAACACCAATGTCAAGGATTTGAATAATCAAGATTTGCCTGTTTTAGCAGGTAATCTTTTCCAGCCACTGCTGATGCCAGTCTTGCAGATCCAAACAGTGGAATTGGATAATGGAACTGGGAATACGCCACCGCAAGGGTATACGGTTACAAGAACCGGGTGGATAACGCGAGCCGAAGAGACAAACTTTAATTTAATCATCGGTTCCGGGGACATTCCTTCACGCAAGCTCGACGGCACTACCGGTGACTTTAACGGTGGCTTGCAAAATTTGCCCCGCTTCTTGGAGAGCTGGAATAACGGCACCGACATTAAGGCTAAGATTAAGGGTTCTTTCATCCAACTAAAACGCAGTGCCTACAGCACCGGGCCTTATCAGCCGATTTTGCCAAGGACTTCTCCGCAGCAAGATGCAGCTAGGAAACTAAAAAGTCTTTTCCAGCCCCCAACAACTCCACCTCCTACAGTTGTTTATACAGCTCCTGAAGTTGTCCCAGACTCCCCCGGATACAGAATTGAGGGAAACGGTCTCCTTCCCTTCTTCAGACCGCCAAGTCGGGATTGGGGTTTTGATGTAGGCCAGCTATCTCAGCCACCTGACTTGTTTACCCAAAGGTTCACAACTCCTCCCAGAAAGACTGAGCCGGCCGAGTATTTCCGGGAAGTACCTCGGAATGACGAGTGGGTACAAACTTTAATGTGCGGAGTAACGGACAACGCTGCTGCCACAAACGCCACGGAAACCCTAACAACTGCCGATCGAGCTAAATGCCTCTAACCCCCTAACTTTCCGCCGCGCAATTACTGGAGTCCTATTTATGACTAAGCAAAAACAACAGCAAAATTTATCTCACTCACGAGATGGTGGCTACACGATTATCGAGTCATTGGTAGCGATGATTGTAGTTTCCGTGCTGATGATTGCGATCGCCCCGGTGATGGCCTTCTCAGTAGCAACTCGCGTCCAAGCGCGGCGGACGGAACTGGCCACACAGGCGGCGAGAACTTACATCGACGCTCTCAGAACGGGGGCGATCGCGAGTCCAACACCAGGCCCGGGTGGTAAAGGATTCCCCATCCAAGTCACCACCGCAAATGTGGCAGATGCTACTGCTCCGTCAGACCCAGACAATACTTTATATTGCATTGACATGGATGGCGGAGGTTGTAAGCCTACTAGCAGCAGAGACTTTTACGTTCAGGGTGCTTGGCGAAATCCATCAAATCCCCCCGATCCCACAACAACGGGCTACGAGTTAATGGTGCGGGTTTACAGGGCCGATTCCTTTGCGCTTCCGTCTGGCGAGACTTTGAAGCAGAACCCAAAGAGTGCGAAAAAGCAATCTGTTGTGGGGGGTTTGGGCGATCGTACTATGCCAGTAGTAGAAATGACTACACAAATTCCCCGTACTACAGGAGAGACCTCCGCGTATGAATCGTTGTGCGCTCGACTCGAAGGTACCAATGGCTGTAAGTAACAATCAAAGTCCCCGTTATTAAATTTAAAATCGCTCCCTCCATTTGACAAAGGAAAAAGTCAAAATGAAAATTTTACTCAGGTTGCTTCTCAAAAGTCAGCACCAACAAAACCGCTCAGGGCCAGCTCAAACCGAAAAGGGCATGACTCTAGTCGAGCTATTAGTCGGCTCGATTATGGCGTTTTTAATCATCACCCCCATGCTCGCCTTTGTAGTCGATATGCTGAATACCGACAGGAGAGAACAAGTCAAGTCAAACACCGAGCAAGACCTTCAGGCGGCAGTTGATTTCATCGCCCAAGACTTGAGTCAAGCTATTTATATTTACGATCAGGCAGGAATCACTGCTATTAACCCCGCGACTAAACTTCCTGCACCTCCTAGCAATACTACTGGTACTCCAATTTTAGTATTTTGGAAGCGACAGCAAATTAAAAATGCTGTTCCTATTAATTCGGCTGTTAGTGCAAAAAAACCAAGCGATTGCCCACCTAACGGTAGTGAGTGCAACGACACTTATGTACTGTCATTAGTTGCCTACTACCAGATTAAAGATACTACTCCTAACCCTATTTGGTGTCAGCCTTTAGGAAGCCCTTGTCCTAGTCGTATTGCCCGCTATGAAATTAGGGATGGAGTCAAAAACCCAAGTTCATCCGCCGCATCCGATCCAGCCTATCCTTACTACAGTCTTACTGACTCAAACGAATATGCACCAGATAAAGCGTTTAATCCAGCTTTTGACATTAATAATAAGCCCACAGTAGATGTGACGATGGGAGCCGATTTTAAAGATCCTGAAGTATTGGTTAATTACATCGACCACACCAGCCCAGTGCCAACACCAATTGACCCAAAAGAATGCGAAAACGCTCTTGGAAATCCTACTGATACAACAGGAGTTATGCCAACACCAATCCCAGAAACTACTCTAAAAATAACAGATTCTTTAAGTGCCAAGCCAACTAACAGTTTCTATGCTTGTGTAGATACAGCTAAAAACGTAGCCAGAGTTACGATTAGAGGAAACAGCCTCCGCCGCCTTCAACCAAACGATGCTGATTTCAAAACAACCAGTTCGGCATTTTTCCCAACCGCAAGCGTGCAAGTAAAAGGCCTAGGTGCGCGAGGACAGTAACTGATATTTGAAACAGATTTCCGAATCGCCCTCAGCCGATCGCAAAAACAGGAGAAAACTATGAAAACCCCACCAATATTATTAAAACTTTTGCATAATTCTGCTGCCAAAGCCCACCCTAAATTCAACAAAACTGCATCTAGAAAGGGCGATGGAGGATTCACGCTTCTAGAAGTGCTGGTGACAGTGTTGGTATTAGGCATATTAAGTTCGATCGCCGCTCCAAGCTGGCTGGCATTCATCAACAGACAAAGAGTCCGCACAGTCAACGATCGAGTCCTCCAAACCTTGCGAAGTGCACAAAGCGAAGCAAAGCGAACTAAGAGCGATAGATTAATTACATTCTTTAATAATATTGCTCCTTTTGACCCGCCAACAGCTACAATTAACACCACAGCAACTCCAGCCCCAAGCCCTCCTATACAAACAGTGACTTTCGACGCTGGAGGCGAAATTAAAAAAGGACAAATTAAACTTTCTGCTGCTAGCTGTCCTGCTGGTGTGTGTACCGCTGCTACTACTAGCTCACTTATTTTTAGTTATAACGGTATAGTCGATCCAAACGATTCAAAAAATCCAAAATTACCTTTTGTGGTCACAGTTGCTCCTGCTGGTGGCGGTACAAAGCAGTGCGTAATTGTGGAAACTATCCTAGGAGGAATGAGAACTGCTGAGGGAAAATACGATACTAATACAAAAGAGGGTTGTCCAGCAGTTCCCTAGATATTTTATACTCTCTGACAGCAATTCCGCATAAGTTCTGAATTGCTAAAAAATATTAACATAAATTATTTGATATTTTAAATCCAATTAAAAGAGTCAAACTACGCAGCTAGAACTAAAACAAATAACAGTTCAGCCAGGAAATCAATTACAGCCAAAAGACCTAACCTGGCAGATGTTTGAAACCATATTAGCTGAACAGGGATAAAAGCGCTCATCCCGACTTTCATACAGTAACCGAACCTTAGAAATCATGGTTTCCTGCATGGAACACGAAGTTAACAAAGTGCTGATTAGCGATTAGTAAAAAATCTCCTCGAAGAACTAGATATAGAATTTAGACCGCTGGGCTAGACTACATTTAAAAATGCAAAAATAGCTCAAGGAGTAGAAGCAGACAACAGTTTCTACATCTAAAACGAAGCCGCAGTCAGAGGCAAAAATCGCATCGACTTAGCCACAGACCACCCTCCCAATTTAGCCATAAAAATCGACATCACATCCCGCACTCAGCTCAACAACTACGCAGCATTAGGAATTCCCGAACTGTGGCGCTACAACCGCCACAACCTGCAAATCAGTGTCTTCCAAGATGGAAAATACATCAAGGCCGATCACAGTTTCCAGTTTCCCAACTTCCCGATCGCCCATCTCATCCCCCAGTATATCGAACGGAGCAAAACAGCCAGCAAAAACGTCGCTATCAAAGCCTTTCGAGCTTTAGTGCGATCGCAAATTTAGCAACCCCCGCAGACTCTCATCCACACCGGGCGATCGAATCAATACCCGTGATTTCTCCGAAAGGGCGATCGAATCAATACCCACCATTGATCCGATCGGGCGATTTCTCCCAAAGGGCGATCGAATCAATACCCGCCATTGATCCGCTGCGGGATCTCTCTAGCGACACAGCACTACCGTGTCCCGACTACCGTATTGTTGTTGTAAAATATACATTGCAAGCGATGCCTGTAGGGAAACAGCACTGCCGTATCCTGACTAAACTATCCCTTCCAGCATATACATTGCAGGCGATATTTGTCGGCAAACAGCACTGCCGTATCCTTACCCGCAGCTTGTTTAAATAGATATAAAATTTCAGTAAATACCGATCTACACAGTAACCAAACTCAAAAGTTAAAATCGAGCCATCAAAAATAGTTTCTCCTAGCCATTTTTCATTTCAAGCTAAATATCAAGGAGTGCATCTACGTGTCAATACATAAAACGCTCAAAAGCAGAGCCACTGCACCTGCCGCCGGTTTTACAATGGTTGAGTTATTGATAATTATTTTAATCATAGGAGTGTTTAGTGCGATCGTCACTCCCAGTTGGCTGATGTTCATCAACAACCACCGTTTGAAGCTATCAGTCGATCGGGCTTATTGGGCAATGGAATTAGCCCTAAGCAACGCCAAACGCGACAAAATTTCATGGCAAACTAGCTTCAAAGAAGTAGGAAAAAACCTACAAGTAGCAGTCCACCCAGCCGAGATTACCCCAGCCCAAGTACCACCCAGTCAATGGAAAAACCTAGAACCGCAAATTCAAATAAATCCCGATGAAACAACACTGCTCAACGTCAATGAAAACAACAAAGCTACAGGAGAAAAAACAATTCGGCGGGTAATGTTCAACTTCCGAGGTTGCGTCGTTTATAACAGTACCGACGAGTGCGGCCAAACAAGCCTGCGAGCAAAAGGAACCCTAACACTATCTCATCCCGATTTAAAAAATAGCGATCGCTGCGTCATCGTCTCCACTCTCTTAGGACACAAGCGCACCTCCCAAAGACAACGCACAGCTAAAGACGGCAGATATTGCTACTGAGACTACATCCAGACCTCACCCTTGTATGTACTCTTGTCCCCCCCGTTAAGAAGGGTGTGCACAAGAAGCACTCAAAGTCCCCCTTCTTAAGGGGGATTTAGGGGGATCAGGCCTCGGATTTGAACGACAGATCCAAAGGACTTTAGTCTTAAGTAGACACTTATGCGGGTGAACCAGCCCCACGCGAATCATCTCCATTCAACCGACTTCCTACTTCTTACTCGGTGGAATCTTCTCAATATTAATCAGCGTCTCCATCACCGACTCCACAATCGGCGCCGCCACAACTCCCCCCGAACCACCCTTCGGTTCATCAATCACCGCCAGCACCACATACCGAGGAGCCTCCGCAGGCATGATCCCCACAAAGCTAGTAATAATCGCCTTATCAGAATAACCCCCACCAGCATTAGCTTTTTGAGCCGTCCCCGTTTTCCCAGCAATCCGATACCCAGGAATTTGTGCAGCTTTCCCCGTACCACCATCCACCACAGTTTCCATCATTTCCAAAACCTGCTTAGTAGTTTGTGGCGAAAAAACTTGTTTCCCAACAGCCCTCGGCAGCTTCCAGAAAGCTTGACCTTCCCGATCAAAAAGTCCCCGCACAACATGAGGAGTTACCAACTTGCCACCGTTAGCCAAAGCCCCGTTAAGCTGCACCAACTGCATCGGAGTTATCGAAAAACCCTGCCCAAAAGCCGTAGTAGCAACTTCCACCGGAGAATTAATAAATTGCTCGCGATTTTTAAGCTGACTGGTTACTTCAAAAGGCAAATCAGTTCCTGCACTTTGTCCCATTCCCAGTTTTTCTAAAGCTTGATAGTAAAGAGAAGCTTTCATACTTCTCATGACGTGCACCATCCCCACATTACTAGAATGTTTCAAAATCTCCGTAACAGTGGAAGGGCCGCGGGCACCTGCTTGTTTGTAATCGGAATTTTGGATAGTCCAGCCATCCATGTAAATCCGACCTTCGTCGTTAAACACAGTGTTAGGTTTCACCGCACCGGCTTCTAGGGCGATCGCCACATTAATCGCTTTAAAAGTCGAACCAGGCTCATAAACATCAGTTACAGCCCAATTTTTATAGCGCGACAAATCGAAATTAAAATATTGATTCGGGTCATAGGTAGGTTCAGCCACCATTGACAGTAATTCCCCGTTGCGGGCATCCATCACAATCACCGTGCCCCGCTTCGCCCCGTATTTCAGCATTTTCTCCTTCAGAGCAATCCGCGCCGCCCGCTGCAAGCGACTGTCGATCGTCAATTGCAATTTCAAGTCATCAAGCTGCACAAATCCCGCCGTCAGGCGATCGGGAAGCCAATGTCCATCGATCGACTTACTAAATTGGATCGACGGCATCGATCGTTCCAGCAAATTCTGCTGGCTGTATTCCACCCCAGCCTGTCCCTTCTGTTCCCCATCCACATAACCCAGAATATCCGCCGCCAACTCCTGCTGCGGGTAAAAACGCTGCTGCTGCCGTACCAACTCCAGCCCATCCACGGGACTATCTTTAATTTGCATCCGCTCCACGCGATCGGCTACCTCTTGAGCCAAAGAACTAGCAATAGTAATACCGCTTTCGCCCAGATTAAACCTTCGCAGCAGTTCAGTTTCCGCCGTATTGCCAGGGGCCACTTCGATCGGCAACATCGGAGCCAATTTAGCAGCAATATCCCCCTTTGAGTGCTTGAACAACTTCGGGTGAGCGTAGAGCGTGTACACCTGTCTGTCGATCGCCAAAACATTCCCCGTGCGATCGACGATCGGGCGTCTCGGCACAAACGGCTTCGTTTTGAGAGTTTGCTGTTCAAGAGCCTGTTTGCGTAGCGCCGGAGCTCGCGTCACCTGCAAATAGAACAAATTTACAGCCAGCCCCAGCCCGGATAGCATCAACACCACCCACACAGCCCACAAGCGGAACTTGCTGCGTTTTAAACGTTCCAGCGGTGGCCTCGGCCGGGGCTGGCTGCTAGCCTTAGTCGCAACTCTGGGTTTGGTCAGTTTGCCCCACCAAACGCCATCGCTCGACGCTTTTGGACGTTTAAAATTCGGCGATCTGTAGCGGTCAAAACGGGGATCATAGCTCATAAAATTAAAAATTTAAAAGCAACTTATATCATTTTGGATTTTGGATTTTAGATTTTATATTTTATAGCAATCACCCAGACCGTTAAGCAGTTCTTAATTGCATAAACCTTTGCGATCGATTCCTTCAGACGAATCACGAATGCTATCCGTTCAAATTATCGGGCCCTCGGACAGTTCCCTTGGGCCCTCTCCGCGTTGACCCCTCAATAGCCCAGTGGCGTTGCCACACTTGATGGATTTTTGAGAGCAGGTGCTTCGGAGTTTGGAGCCTCTGCACCGAGCGATCGGTTTTCCGGGGCCGGGCGCAAGAAAATCGTGTCCGCAGGCTTCTGAGCAGCCAAACCCGTTTCTGGATTTGCAGCTTCTTTAGCAAGTTGGTTTTTCAAGACTTCGCTAGCAGCACTCAACTGCTGTTCACCCCGACGCAGAGTTTCCAGCTTTTGATACTCTTGACTCCAGCGCTGCTCGCCGTAAACAGTCAAACCGTAGAGAGTCAGAGCACCACCCAAAATCAGTACCACTGCCGCTGAGGAGGCCCGCTCCATCCGCAGGAGCGATCGCAACCACATCGGTTGCGACTGGCGATCGGGCATCACTTTCAGCACCGATGCTGCCGCGCGCGGTTTGGCTTGTTCGTCGGCTGGCGAGTAGTTAGGCAATACCGGCCCAGTTTTTGCCCGTCTAGCTCGGGCAATAGAAGTAACTTTGCTTTTGGCAGGGTATGTAGTGGGCTTGCCGGTCGATCGCGAGCGGCGAGGAGAATCTGGGGATCTGATAGCAGCGGTCATAGAATTCACCAATACGTATAGTGGGGCAGCTTCAGCTTGATTGAGGTTAGGAGTTTTTTCGGTTGCCGATCGCCAATTTCTGGAAATCTCGGATCGATCGGTTATCCTTTACCTAAAGATACCTCACTAACCAACCAACCCATCCTACCACTGGTCTCTTTGACTTCTAGATTTGCCAAAACAAGGAATTTTTTGCCGATTCGCCAGAATCAATGTGAAATTTATTAATAAATGCAGTATTGTAATCAACGAGCGAATCGTCAATCTATTCGTGCCAGCATTGTTTCTCAAGTACACTATTCCCTTCCTTGCGATGGGTTTTGAATGTTAAGGAGTGTTTATGAACAAGGGTTTAATTCGTTTGACTTTGGTAATTGGCATTGCAGCAGCCCTCGGTGCTTGCGGCGGTGAAGGCGGCGGTGGCGGTGCTAGCCCCACCCCTGCTGGTGGCACCACTACTACTCCTCCTGTTTCTGCTCCAGCACCGACAGCATCTCCAAAGGCTACTCCTGGGGCTGGTGGAGCTGGGGCTGGTGGAACTGCTTCCCCTTCTCCCGCTCCTAAAAAGCCCTAACTAGGGGTTCCCGGAGTGTTTGCCCAACGAGCCTAGCCAGTGGGTGAAAAATAGTTCGCTCTTCGCATTTTTTCATCTCATCAGTCTAGGCCTCAAGTTGGGTGTTATTATCAGATGCTTTTACTACAGTTCAGTACCTCCCCTTACTGCCGCAAAGTCCGCTTAGCGCTTGGTTACAAGGGCATCCCCTTTCAAGTGGAAAATTTGACTCCGGGCTTGCACGTTTTGAAACTCAAGCCTCTAACGGGAGGTTTGAGGACAGTGCCGGTACTTATTCCTCAACTTGAAGGTCAACCGTTCGCGATCGCAGACTCGACGCAAATCTTGCACTCGATCGAGTCTCGCTTCCCTTCCCCGCCACTGTTGCCCGCAGACGAGAGTTTGCAAGCAGAGGCTTGGATGATCGAAGACTGGCTCGATGAAAGCATCGGCATTGCCACTCGATTTGTTTACTACGAGTTTCGCGCCGGTGCGGGCAAGCAAATTGACCCATCTGTTTTGAGCCAGTTAGTGATTCAATTGGCGCGTCGTCAGTTCGGCATTAACCACGCTTCGGCAAAACTAGCCGAGTTGCGCCTGAGTGCTGCTTTAGGCCTGTTGCAGCGTCGCTGGCAGGATGGTTCCTATTTGGTAGGCGACTCCTTGAGCGTGGCAGATATCACTGCTGCCGCCCTGCTGAGTCCTTTAGCTTTGATTCCTCAATACCGGATTGAGTATCCTTGGCTGTTGGATCGCATTGCCAAAATTCACCAGGTTTGCGGCGAAACCCTGCCTCCGGGATTTTAAAAGATACCTGTCGGGCGATCAACAAAGCCTAAAAATTCCAGCTATCAATCAAAATTAAGTTCTTCCAAAAACTCAGGCTCCTTCACGCCCCTGGTTAAACGAATCGACAAGAGTTTGAAAAAGAATCACATATCACACAGTTTATAAAAAGTCAAGGATATTTGGGGAAAAATTTATATTTTTCAATCTGTTTTAAGATTTGTATAGTGAAATGTTAGGCGTTAGCAGTAAAATCACAGCTTGACCGCCAGCAAGGCAATCAGATTGCCTGCTGTGTGGGCAAGGGCGCACGTTGGAGCAGTGAGCGTGGTAGGATTAGCGATCAAAAATGTATCCAAATGTAAAGTGCAGCGTCGCTCTAGGTTTTGAAAGCCATTTAGTTAAAATATTGAGGTAAGTAGTTTTATGCCCGCGACAGTCCCCATTGAACAGATTAACCGGATTGTTGGAAATCAACACGACGATCCATTTGAAGTGCTAGGCCCCCACGCGATCGAAGAAAATGGCAAAAAATTCTGGGCCGTCCGAGTTTATCTGCCCAATGCGGATGCAGTATCGGTAGTTTTGCCAGAGGCCAGGGCCGAATACCCGATGACATCAGGGCATCACCCTCACTTTTTTGAATGTACGATCGACACCCCAGAACTAGCAAACTATCAATTGCGAGTCAAAGAAGGGGAACACGATCGTTTTATCTACGACCCCTACGCCTTTCGATCGCCCAAACTGACAGAATTTGACCAACACCTATTCTCAGAAGGCAACCACCATCGGATCTACGAAAAACTAGGGGCCCACTTCACCGAAGTAGACGGCATCACAGGAGTATATTTTGCAGTTTGGGCTCCGAATGCCCGTAACGTCTCAGTTTTAGGAGATTTCAACTATTGGGACGGCCGTAAACATCAAATGCGGAAATCCCAAAACGGCATCTGGGAATTATTCATTCCGGGACTATCCTACGGAACTCACTACAAATACGAAGTGAAAAACCAAGACGGACATCCCTACGAAAAGTCCGACCCCTACGGTTTTCAGCAAGAGGTACGGCCAAAAACAGCCTCAATTGTCACAGACTTAGATACCTACACTTGGAACGACAGCGCTTGGATAGACCAGCGGCGGCACACAGACCAACTGACACAACCAGTTTCGGTTTATGAATGCCACATCGGTTCTTGGCTGCACGCCAGCGCTGGGGAACCCGCCCTGGGGCTAAATGGGGAAATAGAACCCGCCGTTCCGGTTTCGGAACTGAATCCCGGGGCGCGCTTTTTGACTTACCGCGAATTGGCCGATCGGCTAATTCCCTACGTCAAAGACTTGGGATTCACCCACATCGAAATGCTGCCCATCGCCGAACATCCCTTCGACGGTTCCTGGGGCTATCAAGTCACCGGCTATTTCGCCCCAACTTCCCGCTACGGCACACCCGAAGATTTCATGTATTTTGTTGACCAGTGCCATGCCAACGGCATTGGCGTACTCGTGGACTGGGTACCGGGACATTTCCCCAAAGACGGCCACGGTTTGGCTTTCTTTGACGGAACTCACTTGTACGAACACGCCGACCCCCGCAAGGGCGAGCACAAAGAGTGGGGAACCCTAGTATTTAACTACGGCCGCAACGAAGTGCGGAATTTCCTAGTATCAAACGCTCTGTTCTGGTTTGACAAGTATCACATCGACGGGATTCGCGTAGATGCCGTAGCCTCGATGTTGTACTTAGATTACTGTCGCGAACCCGGAGAATGGCTGACCAACCAGTACGGCGGCCGCGAAAATATCGAGGCGGCAGATTTTCTGCGTCAGACAAATCACGTCATTTTTAGCTATTTCCCAGGGGCACTGTCGATCGCCGAAGAATCTACCTCTTGGCCGATGGTATCTTGGCCGACCTATGTAGGCGGTTTGGGCTTCAACCTCAAGTGGAACATGGGTTGGATGCACGATATGCTTGACTATTACCACATGGATCCGTGGTTCCGCCAGTTCCACCAGAACAACATAACTTTCAGTATGTGGTACAACCACAGCGAGAATTTCATGCTGGCTTTGTCCCATGATGAAGTCGTCCACGGCAAGGCCCACATCATCGGCAAAATGCCAGGGGACGAATGGCAAAAGTTTGCAAACGTGCGGTGTTTGTTTACCTTTATGTTTGCTCATCCCGGCAAAAAAACGATGTTTATGGGGATGGAGTTCGGCCAGTGGCATGAATGGAACGTTTGGGGGGATTTGCAGTGGGAGTTACTGCAATTCGATCCGCACCAAAAGTTGAAGCTATTTTTTAAAGATTTGAACCATTTGTACCGCAGCGAAACGGCACTTTACAGTCAAGATTTTGCTGAGGATGGGTTTGAGTGGATTGATTGCAGCGACAATCGGCACAGCGTGGTGGCCTTCGTGCGCCGCGAGAAGGATGGCGATGAGTTTGTGGTGACAGTGTGCAATTTTACGCCGCAACCGCACTCTCACTATCGTGTAGGAGTGCCGGAACCGGGTTTCTATACGGAGTTGTTTAACAGCGACGCGCGGGAGTACGGCGGCAGTAATATGGGGAATTTGGGGGGTAAGTGGACTGATGAGTGGTGGTTCCACAACAGTGCTTATTCGATCGACTTGTGTTTGCCACCTTTGGGTGTGTTGATCTTAAAGATCGATCGGGTAAAAACAGCAGCCAAATCTCAAGAGTTTTAAGTTGTGAGAGTTTTGAGTTAACAATCAAAACTTGATTAAACTTCAAACTTTGAGGGTATTCAGAAACCCGGTTTCTCCAAGAAACCGGGTTTTTCTTCTGTTTTCCTGTGTCGCATATTCTTAACGGAACTTACAGAATTTTAGATTTTAGATTTTAGATTTTATACCATTTCTCAAAAAATATGTAACAGTAATCGTAGGGTTTGTAGCCATTTTTAATCTCTGGCATTCAATCGCAAATCTCATGGCGACGCACCTTATACGCCGGCCCCGTGAAAAAACAACCCTCCGTTTCATTCCGCCCAACAATTCCCAATTCCCAATTCCCAATTTTCAACTACGAGTATCCGACGCACAAATATTAGATGAAACTTTAGACGGCTCAACTGTTATTACTTCCGAAATAGACTGTTCCTCCACTGCGTCTAAATTTGGCAGTGGCATATGTTTCATTTCCCACACTTTGAGCAAAATTAGATATTCGTAAAAAGCTTGTAGCGTGCACCAAGCCAATCCCGCTTGACCGTCAAGAAATCCGCCGAGTAAAATATACATATAGAAAAAGCGCACGACTGGCCGCAAAGGCAAGCGCAAAGAAAAATCTTTCAAAGCGCGCCGCCTTTCCACCTCCGAGGCGCCAAATACTAAATCCCACCAATTCACCTTGCCCGCTTCTAATTGACGCAAAGTTTCGGCTGCTTCGTCAGTCGAGTAGCGGTTGTGCTTTTCAATCCAGCGGGAAAGACCTTTGCTGCAAGTATAGTGAGGGTAAGTTTCCTTCAAAAAGTGAGTAGGCCCATTGCAGACTTCCCGTTCAGTGTGACCGTAATCAGTAAACCACACTTGGTCTTTGCGAAATAGGCGCATTTGATAGCGGGGATATTGAGTGCTGCGACGAATCCAGCGCTCCATAAATATTACTTTTTCAGCTACGTAATAACCGATATATTCTTGACTTACGATCGCCTTTAAGCATTCAGCAAACAGTGCAGGCGTCATCCGCTCGTCAGCTTCGAGGATATAAACCCATTCGTACTTGCATTCTACTTCTTTGAGCATCCAAGTCCGCTGGCGTCCGTGAGTTTCAAAGCGGTGCTGCACTGTTTGCACCGGATAGTTATGAACAATGTCAAGGGTGCGATCGCTGCTGAAAGAATCAACTACAATGATATCGTCACAAAGCATTGCCGATTCTATGCAAGCGGCGATATCAATCTCTTCGTTGTAAGTCAGAATATAAATTGAGAACATTCCCAGCTTTCAGTAAGGGCAAACTATAGCAGAAGGAAGAAGGAAGAAGTCATTGGTCATCAGTCATTGGTCATCAGTCATTGGTCATCAGTCATTGGTCATCAGTCATTGGTCATCAGTCATTAGTCATCAGTCATTGTCTCCAGTCATCAGTCATTAGTCATCAGGAAGAAGGAAGAAGGCTCTTCGACTACGCGAGGGGATTAACGCCCTGCGTTGGGCAGAAACCGGGAAGAAGTCGATGTGAAAATGCAAGAAAATCAATGGCTTCAGTCATTAATAAGGTCGTAACTGCCAGGCGCGGTTGCTATGTTCAGCAGATTAAGTATTTCTCGCAAGATATCTTGACTTACGGGTTCTAGGGGCTGGCGCAGGTCAATTTTTGCGGTGGCCGAACCGCAGAATTCCCATACTTCGGAGTCCAGTCCAACCAACAGTAATGTAGCCGATGGCCAACAGCAAACTGTTGATTCCTGTCTGCAAACTCGAATTTCTCGATCGAGTTCTCAATTCTTTCTCTTTTTGTTGCTTGCGGGTGCGAATCTCGTTGCGAGCTTGATTTGGCAGTTCTTGGGCTTGCTGTTCTAGGAACTTGTCGAGGGCTTTCGGGTCATTTTTCGACTCCTGAAGCACAGCTTTCAATTCCTTGGGAACATCTGGACTCTTGAGTGCTTCTTGCAGCTTCCCGTTATCTTGCAGCAGGGCGCCTATCTGGCTGCGGCGCTGGCTTTTGAGCTGTTCTACCTGAGCTTTAAACTGCTCACTTTTAATTTGCCCTTCTAGTTGAGTTTCGGCTTGTCCGGCTTCTTTCTCGACTTGAGCCAGATTATCCTTGAGTTCCAAACGAGTATTGTTAAGATGAACGGGAACCAGCAATAGGTAAATTAGCCCTAAAAAGCTGGAAATCAACAGGGCCCAGAATCGCAAGTCAACCCAAACATTACGCCGCTCAATAGAGACTCCGCTGCTGCTGTCCACCCAAAAGCCCGTCATTAGCAGGGCGATACCCATCAAAGGAATAATACCCCTATCAACTATCTGAGTTGCTGCGGCAAGCTGCCAGCCTCGATTGCTCATATCGGAGATTTCTCCCGGCAGCGACAGAACAATGCAGTCAAGCAAGGCAGAGAGAATCAAGATAATCCCGACTACTTTGAGAGTGCGAGCAGCTACTGAAGAAAATTGACGGCTGTTAGTTGCTTTCATAATTCCTGTGAGATAATTCTACAGCGTTAGATTGAACGACATTTTGTTTAATGAGTTATAGCCTTTCTCAAAAAGGTGAGGTATGAATTTTGACCTGGAAAGCTTGACAATACAGGGTTTCTGCATACCTCATTTATCTGAGAACCGCTATAACTGGTGAGAGCGCTCAATTGCTCTTCCTCACTGATTGCTTCGCTTGGGGGCAGCCATCGCGTGGCCGGCGCCACAGCATCCCAGAGGTTAAGTCCCGAATCTGTGGAAACAGCAGTGCTGAATTTGAAAATGGCTGTTGAGATGGGAAACTCCGCAGACGAAAGACGAATCAAACCGTCCCCCATTTGATGATTTTGGAAGCCCCAACCAGAGGCTGGCGCAGGTTGGTACTTTACGTTATTTTCCACCAAAATAGCTCGATCGGGTAATCGCCTCAACTTTCCTCCCAGTTTTCACAGGCTGCGATTGCCACACCAGTCGATCGGAGTTGCTGCACGATGTATGCAGACTTTGACACAGGAGGCTGCGCCCTAGAGGCGGCGGCTGTGAAGATTTGTCAAGATAGCACTCACCCACGGGCCCCCGTGAGGGGGCAGCGCACAGATGGTTCTGCACGCTTGTGGCTACAGCTTTTAACTAGCTTTCCCTTCCCTGGCAGTGCGAGAAATAATAGACATAGGAGGGTAAGGTTTAGGTGGGTTTCACCCCCTATAGCGGTTCTCAAAAAAGTGAGGAGAGCCTCATGCCCTATGCCCTATGCCGGATAGTACCTCATATGAGAGCTCGAAAGGCTATATATCTCCCGCCTGCCAGATGGCGTGGCATAAAATCCCCTGTCTTATAGTAATTGATCTCACAGAGAGCTGAAAGAAATAATTGTTTCCCAATCTTTTGAACCTCCAATTACCAACTGCACAACACGGCAGTCAGTCGATTTGAGATTTTCCATTTTCGCTTTAAGATGTATACCTATTGCCAAAAACAATGCAACTGTCGGCTCATGCTCGAACCCATAGCGAATAAGTTATTCCTCGTCGCCAACCGCAAATCGCAAATCGCAAATGTTATTACTCCATAGATGAATCTGGGAGTTTGAACTCTTGGTCTCAAATTTTGGCCGGATGGCGACTGTGGGAAAGCAAGTATCGGTTTTTTGGTGGGAGGACAGATACAGGAGTAGCTATTTCTCCCTTTTTCTTTCTGTTTGCCGGAAAGCGCAGCCGAAGGGCATTCTTGTTTGTTGCTTCCTCCTTAAAAGTGAACAATTACTAATTACCAATTACTAATTGCCAACTATTAATTATTAACAGCTTGAGCGTTCGATTGTGCAATGGCAAAGGTGCAAGATTTTACATTTTTTGCTAGGATGATTCATCGCCGTGCAATTTTTTTAGTCATGACTGCAATGATTTGGGGTGTTTACACGTTGGGAGAACTTGAAAGATCGATCGCATCCGATCCGGACAATTGGCGTCCGATCGTGTTTACTAATGGCTGCTTCGATATCCTGCACGCGGGCCATGTTCGCTATTTGCAGGCTGCAAAAGCTTTGGGGCGATCGCTCGTGGTGGGTTTGAATAGCGACGCTAGCGTGCAAGCTATCAAACCGCAACAGCCGGGATTGCCACCCCGCCCGATCGTACCGGAAAATCAGCGAGCCGAAGTGTTAGCTGCCCTCAAACCAGTAGACGCGGTAGTAATTTTTTCCGAGATTACAGCAACTAAACTGATAAGTATCCTGAAGCCAGATATTTATGTTAAAGGAGGCGACTATCAACTCGAAACTTTGCCGGAAGCACCGGCGGTTATCGCCGGAGGCGGCAAGATTTCCTTGATCGAAATAGAAGTTCCCAGTTCTACCAGCGCGCTCGTCAAACGCATTTTGCAGTTAGGTACTTAACCCTCGATCACAAACAGCAAACAGTGAGCTAAACTCAGAATTTGGCTCATCAAAAAATACGCTTGGTGCGATCGCTCGTACAACTTCATCCCAATTGCGAAACAGGAGATAATTTCAATGGAACTCACAAGCAATAACACGATTGCGGAAATCTTAGAAAGACACAAAGCAGAGCTACTAGCAGACTGGCTCAAAGAACTGCAAAATACCGGGCTGCGGCGGGACGACTTGATGAGAGCCAAAGAATTGCGGTCTGAGTGTCAAGAGTTCCTGCAATTGCTCCACATTGCAGTGGGGCACGGTAACTTTAGCGACATCCAGACACCCGAATGGGAAAATATGCGGCTGCTGCTAGCAGAAGTTTCGCGATCGCGCGTTCAGAGAGGCTTTACTCCCTCAGAGATAGCGAGTTTCATTTTATGCTTCAAAAAGCCTTTGTTCGATCGGCTTTGTCGCGAACTGACACAAAACCGCGACGCACTTGTCGAACAACTGTGGCTTTCCACCAGTTTATTAGACCAGCTCGGCCTTTGGGTGACAGAAATTTTTCTCAAAGCTCGCGAAGAAGTCATCGAACGCCAGCAGCAAGAAATGCTCGAATTGTCAACACCCGTAGTCAAACTTTGGCAAGGCATTCTCGCTTTACCCATGATCGGGACTCTCGACAGTGCCCGCACTCAAATAGTCATGGAAACTCTGTTGCAGGAAATCATGGAAACCGGCTCAGAATTTGCGATTTTAGACATTACAGGCGTGCCGACTGTTGACACTTTAGTTGCTCAACATTTATTAAAAACTGTCGCCGCCGCCCGTTTAATGGGTACTGAGTGCATCATCAGTGGCATTCGCCCGCAAATAGCTCAAACCATAGTTCACTTGGGAGTTGACTTGCAGGATATTCTCACAAAAGCTACTTTAGCAGATGCTTTTAAAGTCGCGTTGCAGCGCCAAGGTTTAACTATAAAAAATATTAAAGAGGAAACATAAAAATATTGCACTCTGACATGACAACTCAAGTAAATGTTAGCAAGTAGGTGAATTTGTGGAACGAATACCGATACTTCAAATGGGAGAATTTTTGCTAGTAACAATTCAAGTGGATATGCACGATCGCTTAGCAATGACCTTGCAAGATGACCTGACGAACCGCATCGTCAAAACAGGTGTTAAAGGTGTGTTAATTGAAATCTCTTCCCTTGAAATAGTTGATTCTTTTATCGGTCGCATTATCAACAATATCGCTAGTATGTCGCGAATTTTAGATGCGGAAACAGTTGTGGTCGGGATGCAGCCAGCGGTTGCTATTACGCTCGTTGAATTGGGGCTTTCCCTGACAGGAGTTCGCACAGCTTTAAGCGTTGAAAAAGGCATGATTTTGTTGAGAAAATCCTTGGGTTTCTCTCCTGACTAGCGATCGTAAACAGTCGATTAATTGTCCCCTGACTGATGCACAGACAGTAAAAAAACCGAGTTTGTTTGTAGGTACCTTGTTGACAAACTGAAGATTTCTTAGGACAGGGCTTGCGCACTCAAGAGGGTTAAATCAAGGGTTTGAAATTGCTTCACTATGTTCTCTATTGAGAAAAAATCGTAGTAAGTGCGTAAGTCCTATTAGGAGAAACTAAGTTGACGAGTGTAAGTCCTATATTTTGGGGAGAAGTTCTATTTTGGTACAGTAGCCATGTCAAAACGTGAGACACTAGAAATCCGATCGTCATCCGATATAGTCCACGTCCGACAGCAAGTGCGAGCTTGGGCTATAGCAATGGGATTCGGTTTATTAGACCAAACGAAAATCGTTACCGCAGCTAGCGAACTCGCCCGCAATACTGTAGACTACGGTAAAGGGGGAACTGTAACTCTCGAAACGCTCCAATTAGGCAGCCGCAAAGGGCTGCGGCTGATATTTGAAGACAATGGCCCGGGAATTCCAGACATCGAATTGGCAATGACTGACGGTTATACTTCTAATCACGGTTTGGGTTTGGGGCTGAGTGGTTCCAAGCGGTTGATGCACGAATTTGAGATTGTTTCCAAAGTGGGTAAGGGGACTAAAATTGCGATCGTCCGCTGGCGGTGAGGAAGATGGGGAGAAGGGGAGATTGGGAAATTGGGAGATGGGGAGAGGGGGGAAATATTCACGCTTGACTGCTTTTTTGTAACTAATATACCTCTTGCCAAAGTCGCAAATTATCTTAAAATTATCTGTGTTGCATTTGCGTTGCATCTGCGGTTTCGCAATTAATCACAGATTTATGCAATCAGACCAATGCCCAATGCCCAATGCCCAATGCCCAATGCCCAATGCCCAATGACTGATGACTGATGACTAATGACTTTTTAAATGCGCGCCAGCTTAAGATTAGAACTATAAAATAATGATAGATGCCGTAGCCCTGCCCGTAACAGAAGAAAGTCAAGTGGGAGAAGCGCGCCGAATCGCAGTTGCCCTAGCGACCGAAGTCGGATTTAATGAGACCGATCGCGGTAAAGTGGCAATTGTTACCACCGAAGCAGCAAAAAACCTGGTCAAACACGGTCGCGAAGGAGAACTTTTGCTGCGAACATTAAAAACAGCGGCAGGATATAGCATTGAAATAGTAGCGCTAGACCGGGGCCAAGGAATGGCAAATGTCGCGCTGTGTATGCGGGACGGTTTTTCTACAGCGGGAAGCCCTGGAACTGGACTGGGGGCAATTAAACGCCTCTCTACTTTTTTTGATATTCATTCTGTACCAAAACTGGGGACAGCCTTATTAGCGCGGGTGGAACCTACCCAAAATAGCCGGGAAGCCTTTCAAAACAGCAATTATTTAGAATTAGGGGTTATCCACTTACCGAAAGCAGGAGAGCAAATTTGCGGGGATTCGTGGGCGGCAGAAAATCACCTTGACAAAAACCTGATCTTAGTTGCAGACGGGCTCGGCTACGGGGATTTGGCCCAGGAAGCGTCTGGCGAAGCAGTGCGGGTATTTGAGGAAAACGCCAAACTCGGGCCGAAAGCAATTTTAGAGAAGGCGCACGCTGCTTTAAAAAATACCAGAGGAGCGGCTGCGGCGATCGCCCAAATAGATCCTACCCAACAAACTGTTTGTTTTGCCGGAATTGGCAACATCACCGGTGTAGTGGTCACAGATAACCAAACCCGTAGCATGGTTTCCTACAATGGCACAGTTGGACATATGATGCGAAAAGTAGCAGAATTTGTCTATCCTTGGTCGCAGCAGTCCCTACTCATCATGCACTCCGACGGTTTGGCGACGCAGTGGAATTTAAACCGCTATCCGGGTTTAGCCTCCCGACATCCTGCTTTAATCGCAGCCGTGCTCTACCGGGACTTCAAACGCACTCGCGATGACATGACAGTTATAGTAGCCAAGGTGAGAGAAGCAGCGTGAGTTACCCAATCCTGACGACAGAAGTCCGCTTTGAACAAGACATCGTACAAGTACGCCAAAGAGCTCGCCAAATTGCTAAAGGGCTGGGATTCGATTCCCAAGTACAAACCCGCATCGCCACAGCAGTTTCCGAAATTGCCCGCAATGCTTTCAAATATGCAGGCGGTGGCAAAGTAGAATTCATTGTGGAAGGGGAATCGCCCCAATTTTTTCGGACTCGGATTTCTGACACGGGGCCGGGAATTGCTGATTTAGCGACTGTGTTGGGCCCCAATTTTCGATCGCAAACCGGCGCGGGACTCGGTTTAGCAGCAGCGAAACGGTTGATGGACGAAGTGAAAATCGACTCTGCGCCCGATCGCGGAACGGCTGTACAATTAATTAAACAGTTTTCCAAAAATATGCCTGCGCTGAGTGCGATCGAACTAAATAAATTAGTTGACAAACTAGCGCGCCAAATTCCCGAAGATCCCTACGCCGAAATTCAGCAGCAAAATCAAGAATTACTACGCACTTTAGACGAACTCCGCCAGCGTCAAGAAGAACTCGTACAATTAAATCAACAACTAGAAGATACCAATCGCGGAGTCGTGGTACTTTACGCCGAATTGAATGATAAAGCCGAATCTCTCCGGCGCGCCAGCGAACTCAAAACCAGCTTTCTCTCCAATATGAGCCATGAGTTTCGCACTCCACTAACGGCAATTATGAGCCTTTCTGAAATATTGTTAAATCGCCTCGACGGAGAACTTTCAGCCGAACAGGACAAGCAAGTAAATTGCATTTACAAATCCGCCGAGTCTCTCGCAGAACTTGTCAACGACTCGTTAGATTTAGCCAAAGTGGAAGCCGGAAAACTAACTGTTCGCGTGGCTGATTTTGAAGTCGAAGATTTGTTCAGCGCCCTGCGAGGAATGATGCGCCCCCTGCTTCCCCCAAACTCTGCCGTTTCTATAATTTTTGAAGATCCTCTCGAACTTCCAATCCTCACTACCGACGAGGGCAAAGTTTCTCAAATTTTGCGAAATCTGATTTCTAATGCCCTCAAATTTACCGAAGCAGGCGAAGTCCGAGTTGCTGCGGAAATAGGAGAGGAGGGAACAGTTACTTTTTCAGTCGCAGATATGGGCATTGGCATTTCTCCAGCCGACCAAACGCGAATTTTTGAAGAATTTGTCCAACTCGAAAATCCCTTGCAGAAGCGCGTCAAAGGCACCGGATTGGGATTGTCTCTGTGCAAAAAATTGGCGGAATTTCTGGGGGGAAGTATTGAAATCAAAAGTTCACCCGGAGTGGGTTCGACTTTTTTTGTCAAACTGCCGATCGTGTATGCTGGAGATCCAGAAAATTTTTTGGAAATGTCTGCTGCTAAGAAAGAAGCAATATCGCTGGCGATCGCAAATTCTCGTAGCTTGCGGGGCTCCGGGCCATTGCCAGCGCCGGATTCAGCAGCAAAAGTTTTGAGTGTGGACGATGAAAATAGTTTTTCGGTATATGCTGAAAAAGTTGCTGGCAGAAATTCATTGTACTGCGATCGAGGCCGCCAACGATGCTGAAGGTTGGCGATCGGCTAGTCTTTAGACTTATTGCATAAATCACAGGATCGATCGGTCAACCGCAGATGTAAGGTAGATAAACGGAGATTAACGCAGATAATTTCAAGATAGATAAGATGGCGGTTGAAACCGCGTCTACATAAACGAAGTTTATTTAATTTGCAACAGCATTTAACTTTGTGCTGTAAAATGTAGCAGTTCTCAGTTGCCGACTATACCGTAGGGACTGAGGCTGTGCTTTTGTTCGTGTTTGCGATCGGCTAAAATCCATGACAAATCTCGTTGTTAGCAAAATCTCGATCCCCCCTAGCCCCCCTTAAGAAGGGGGGAACTGGAAGCACTTTCAAAGTCCCCCTTTTTAAGGGGGATTTAGGGGGGATCGAGGCTGGGCTAAAAACGAGAGATACAGATGGTTTTAAGCGATTGTTGACACCAATGGGTACTGCGCCCTGTCCCGATCGAATATCCGATCTTGTTTATTTGTGAAAAATGACTTTCATCTCCCTTCAATATGTCCTGTTTCTGTTAGTTTTGTTCGCGGCTTACTGGTTGGTTCCCCTACGATGGTGGCGACTGTTTATCATGCTGGCTGGTAGTCTGATTTTTTATGCTTCGCTGCAAATCTGGTACATTCCTCTGCTATTAGTCGGTGTTTTGTTTAATTACTACTTGGCGATGGCGATTGGGGAACCTCTGGATTGGCGGATTGCGAATGAATCTTGGAATCGCCGCCGTTTGTTGCTGCTTTGGATCGGAATTGGGCTGAATGTGTTGCTGCTTTTGGGTTTTAAGTATGTGCCTTTTTTCTTGAGTTCGATCGGCACTTTGTTAAATTGGCCCTTCGCCTTAGACAGCGCTAACTGGGTGAAAACTCACGTCATGGCACCCCTAGGATTGAGTTTCTTTTGCTTTGAGTGCATTGCTTATTTGATTGACGTGTACCGAGGCGCGCCGGCTGCTACTTCGCTGCTGCACTTTGCTGCTTACAAGTTGTTTTTTCCGAAACTGATTTCGGGGCCGATTACTCGCTATCATAATTTGATCAATCAACTTAAATCACAGAAGTTTCCCACGCCCGATCGCATTTCTGAGGCACTTTGGACGATCGCATTTGGTGCAGTCAAAAAAGGTCTTTTCGCCGACAACTTGGGAATTTACGTCGATTTAAGCTTTACCAACTTGCAGCGGGCGGGTAGCGAGGATTTGTGGCTGGCGATTTTTGCTTACGGGCTGCAACTTTATCTCGATTTTAGTGGCTATGTTGACATGGCGCGCGGTACTGCTTTGCTGTTGGGTTGGTATTTGCCACCAAATTTTGATTTCCCTTATTTTAGTACCAGCATCGGTGATTTTTGGCGGCGCTGGCACATGACTTTGGGGGATTGGTTGCGTAATTATTTGTATTTTCCTTTGGGGGGTTCGCGTGTCGGTTTGTGGCGCACTTGTCTCAATTTGTCGATCGTAATGTTAATTGCGGGAATTTGGCACGGGGCGGCTTGGGGATTTATTGTGTGGGGGGGTTTTCACGGTTTGGCTTTGGCGGTACACCGGGTGACGGATGTGACTTTTAAGCGGTTGCGGATGGAGTTTTTGTGGGAAAATCCGATCGGGATTGCGATCGGTTGGCTGTTAACTCAGGCGATGGTTTTTGGTAGTTGGATATTTTTCCGGCTTCCCGATTTGAAGGATTCGGGATGGGCGATTTCGCATTTGTGGGGACACACTGCTGATGTGCAGTTTGCAAATAAAGTTTATGTGGAAGCTTTGGGTTTGGAAAGAGTGCATTTAACTTGGATGTTGGCGGCTGTGGCTGCCGCAATGCTGGGGAATTATGCGCTGAGTCGGGGTTTGAAGTTGGAGTTAAATTGGCCGTTGAAATTGGTGTTAGTGCCGCTTTGTTTGTATGCAGTTTGGGTGTTGGCCCCCGATGGCGGTTTGCCTTATATTTATTTCGATTTTTAGAAGACGGTTGAAACCGAGTCTATACAGAAACCGGGCGGTTGAAACCGCGTCTATACAGACAAAACCCACCTCCGTGGGTTGAATAAACCGGGCGGTTGAAACCGCGTCTATACAGACAAAACCCACCTCCGTGGGTTGAAGAAAATGTTGTATAAATGCGATTTCAACCGCCGATGTTTATTTGATAGGAACACCAGTCACTCCAGCTACCGACATAGAGTTTAGCATCGGGAATTCCCGCGATTTCTAAGGACAATAAATTTACGCAAGCTGTCACCCCGGAACCGCAGTAAACGATGATTTCCTCGGCTTTTTCTAATTCCGTCCACCGCTGTTTTTGTTCGGAGATCGATCGCACTTTTCCAGTTTCATCCGTCACCCCTTGCCAAGGATAGTTAACAGCACCCGGAATGTGACCTGCAATGGGGTCGATCGGCTCCCGCAAGCCCTCGTATCTCTCACCTTCTCGCGAATCAACCAAAACCCTGTCCGGCAAGTTTTTCCGCTGTTTTACCTGCTCAATATCAACCGCCAGATCCGGCTGCAATTCCACCACGAATTTACCGTCGCGGCGATCGGGCAAAACATCTGTTACCGGATATCCCGCCGCCTTCCAAGCACTGAAACCGCCGTCTAACAAAGCAACTTTGCTGTGTCCCATATATCGCAACAGCCACCACAAACGAGACGCAAAAGCCAGCCGCGAATCGTCATAAACTACGACCAAAGTTTCTGATGAATTAATCCCGGTCGCGCTCAATTTATCAGCTAATTCTGTAATATTTGGCAGCGGATGTCTGCCGCCGTGTGTGCCAACTGCACTCGCTAGATCCCGGTTTAAATCTAAATAGAAAGCTCCGGGAATGTGACTTTCTTGATATTGTTTTTGTCCCAATTCTGCGTCAGCGAGGGCAAACCGACAGTCAATAATTACAACTTGCGGATTTTCATTGGTGGCCAACCATTCAGGCGAAACGATTAAATTATTCTCATTCATAACTATGCAAATTTGTGTTTTATCTACAGTCTTGGACTTGCTAATTCATACTGCGCCATGTGTACCTTACCGCTTCTCTGGTTCGGCTTTTTCGGAAGTGGATTTCTTAGGAGTTGCTTTCTCTGGTTCTACTTTTTCGGAAGTGGATTTCTTAGGAGTTGCTTTTTCTGGTTCGGCTTTTTCGGAAGTAGCTTTTTTCGGAGTTGCTTTCTCCGAAGTTTCTTTTTCGGAATTAGCTTTTTTCGGAGTTGCTTTTTCCGGTTTTGCTTTTGTGGCTGTTGCGGGAGTTGGCTCTAGGGGAGGTGGATTTACTGCTGATTCTTGAGCATAAAGCAGATATTTTTGATACTCGATTACTTTTGTCTGAGCTAGTTGATTGTTGACGCTGGACACGGGTACTCTTCTCATCAACGATACCGCTTCTTGCCAGCGATCGACAACGATCGCCCAATCTTCCTTCGTTTTTGCCGATCGCCCTAACTCTGCTGCTTTAACGGCGCTGTTAACAGCCTCTCGAAAGGTATCCGGTGCAGTTGCTACTACATTGGCAGTTTCATCTGGATTTTTCCCCGCAGATGCTGGTGGCTCGTTTAAAATTTTACCAACAAACGCCACCACGGCGATCGCCAACATACCCGTTACCAGCCCGACGACAATGAAAGTCGATCGCAACCGGTGCTCAAATGCAGCAAATTCCGGCGATTTATCCTCATCCATATTTGTGCTTTCCGTTTCTGTGCGATCGTCCATATTAGCAACCCCAGTATTTTGCACTGATTCTCCCGCAAAGCTTTGTGGTTCCAAAATGCTGCTCTCCAAACTAAACTCCTGACTCCAAGCAGCCGCAATCTCACCGCTTTCTCGCCCTTCAACCTTCACTTTGTGAATCGAATCTGGCTGCAAATTCGTCAGTTGGCTGCGGACAAAATCAACTAATGTATCTTCTATCGGTACTTGCTCGGCCTCCAGAATTACATCCAAACAGTCACCGTCGAGATTCGCAGAGGCTGCGATCCCTTCAGATTGTAACTTGCTATTGAGCCAAGATGCGATCGCCTGTGGATTTCCCTGCTTGGCAAGTTCCTGAAAATTGATCTCTGTCATAGCTGGACATCTGATAATGCAGAAAGGAAGAAGGAAGAAGGAAGAAGGAAGAAGGAAGAAGGAAGAAGGAAGAAGGAAGAAGGAAGAAGGAAGAAGGAAGAAGGAAGAAGGTATGAAAGGCTACGCGAGCGGCTAAAAAGAAGGAAGGAGGAAGGAGGAAGGAGGAGGAAGAAGCAACTAATAGTTTTTTTAGCTGAAAACACCATAACTGAAATTCAACGAATAGTATAATCTATCTCGGTAAATCCAAGCTGACAGATCCAAATTATCACTCTCGATCCCCCTCGTATCCCTTGGGGAAGGACTTCAGTGCTTACTACGAACCTGAGTTAGGCTCTTAGTAAGGACTTCAGTCCTCAGAAATTTGATACCTCGCCCGGAGCTCTATCTACCCCAGCGACATCAAGTCAAACCGCAAGCGTAGCGTCTCAAACGGACATCCGGCTGCAAAAAGACGCCGCACACCCGAATTCGAGATTGGAGATTAAAAAATTGTGCGATCGCACTACCATCGACGGACAGCGAGTGATATCATCAGTTTGTCAATATTCTAGTTTTTATAGCAAATAGCTCGATCGCACAATGATAGCAATAGCAATCTTAGCTGCTGGACGCGGCACGCGCATGAAATCTGACTTGCCCAAAGTTCTACACGAATTGGGCGGGCGAACCCTAGTTGAGCGAGTCCTCGAAAGTTGTCAAGAAATTCAAATTTCCCGGCGACTTGTTATCGTCGGTTATCGAGGAGAACTCGTTCAACAATCACTGATAGGAGGTCAAGAAATACCAGAAAATCCTGAATCTCCTCCCCTAGAATTTGTCGAACAAACCGAACAATTGGGAACCGGTCACGCCATCCAGCAATTGCTGCCTCACTTAAAGGGATTTCAAGGAGATTTGCTGGTCTTAAATGGCGATGTACCTTTGCTGAGGGCAGAAACTATCAAACAATTGATGGCAATTCACACACAGCACAAAAACTCTGCTACTATATTGACAGCTAATTTGCCAAATCCTCAAGGATACGGGCGAGTATTTACCGACAGTCAAAACTTAGTTCAGCAAATTATCGAAGACCGCGACTGCACGAAAGAGCAAAAGCAAAACCAGCGAATTAATGCAGGTGTTTACTGTTTTCACTGGCCGCATTTAGAGAAGATTTTGCCAGATTTGAAAGCAGACAATGACCAAAAAGAATATTACCTAACAGATACGGTAAGTATTCTCTCTCCGGTGATGGCGGTGGATGTTGAAGATTATCAAGAAATCTTGGGAATTAACGATCGCAAACATTTAGCCACAGCTTCCGATATTTTGCAAACGCGGGTAAAGGATAAGTGGATGAAAGCCGGCGTGACGCTGATCGATGCCAACAGCATCACGATCGACGATACCGTAGAGTTGCAGCCGGAGGTGGTAATTGAACCGCAAACGCATCTGCGGGGTAAAACTTCGATCGCCTCTGGGAGTCGCATCGGCCCCGGTAGTTTGATCGAAAACAGTCAAATAGGGGAAAATGTGACTGTGCTTTATTCGGTAATTTTTGACAGTATTGTGGCGGAAAATTCGCGAATTGGGCCTTACGCACACCTGCGGGGACACGCGCAAATAGGGGCGAACTGTCGCGTCGGCAATTTTGTAGAATTGAAAAATACTCAAATTGGCGATCGCACTAATGTTGCTCACTTGTCTTATTTGGGCGACGCGAATTTGGGAGAAAAAGTCAACATCGGTGCTGGGACAATTACCGCCAATTACGACGGCAAAAATAAGCACAAAACTCAAATAGGCGATCGGACTAAAATCGGTGCCAATAGCGTGCTGGTGGCACCAATAACTTTGGCAGAAGATGTTACCGTAGCGGCGGGTTCTGTAGTTACAGAAGATGTGCCGAATGACTGTTTAGTAGTTGCCCGATCGCGGCAAGTTGTCAAACCTGGTTGGAAGTTAAAAGAACCGGAAAAATAACATTATATGTGCGCACATTCTTCTGTAGGGTGCGCAATGCGCACCGGCTAGTCTTGTAGAGTGCGCCCATCGCACCGGCGGGTTAACCTATGTCGGTGCGATCGGCGTGAAAGTCAACCGGTGCGCAGTGCACACCCTACAAACTACCAAAGTTCAATAGTGCGATCGCGCGTGCAGATAGTTGTTAATCGCTTTGGCGATTTTTGCTTGCTCATAGGGGTTCATAGTGTGGGGCAGAGATATGCGAGAACCGCCAGAAACTAACAATCTGACTTCGTACCAAATGTCATGCTCCCGATCTTTGGTGCGATCGACTTCCACCCCATAAATCTCGCACAGAGAGTGTTGAATGACTTTACGTACCAACAAACCCCGCTGTTTGACAGTCAAAGTGTTTAAAGTTCCATCGAAGCTGTAGGTTTCATTATTTCCCAACAGGAGGGCTGCGACTCCCGCGAGCAAAAATATACCTCCTGTCCATCCCAGCCAGCGATCGTCTTGACTTAAGCGCAGCAACCGACGTTTTGCATTTTTAACAAAAAAATTGATATCAGAAGCAGCAGCCTCTTTATTCCCCCAGTTAGTCGAGTTAGGAGTAAAAGGAACATCGCCAACACTCGTCAAAAGCACGACTCTGCTTTTATACCCGCAGCTTTGAACTTTCGCCCCCCGCAAAGAATCAAGCTGAATTTCTTGGATGTTCGAGCCCAGTAAATTCGATCGCACAATCTGACAACTTCCTTGTTTTTGCTGCAATCGCTGGCAGATCAGGGTAGCTGCATGATAGTGAAAAGCCAGAGATATCAGCCCGCAGGTCATGAATAAACAACTGTAGAACCAAAAATCAAATATGTTTTGAGTCTGAATGATTAGTTCACTTGCTGTGTGCTTGATTATTTTCATTTAATTCACCCTTTTATTCCTAAAACGATGCTACAAATCCACTTCCCGATCGAGCTATAGCGAATTGTTAAGTTATATATTATTTGAGGTTCGAGGGAGCGAAAGTATTTGTTATTCTACCCATAAGTTACGCTATTAAAGTGCGATCGACTTAATTTTTTAACCTAGATATTCGGGCTATACTCGCAGACTAGCCCAAAAATTGATGCGTAACTGCGATTATACCCAATCCGCGTGAAAAACCCCTCGCTCTTACCGGGCGGTTGAAACGCATCCCAAACTTTCCTTTCGTTCTAGGCCAGAAGCACTAAAGAATCAAGGGGGTATTTAAGTCGGATTTTGTATTACTCATAGATTAGCTTAAATATTTCTCGCCTACAATTAATGTCGCGAGTTTACTTGCGCCTTGGTTGGAGATCGGCTGCGGCGTGGCGAACAATCTTAAATAAACGCATCAAAACGTTGAAACAATTGAGCAATTAGAGCTTTAGCTACCATCAACAGCTTTAGCAAAGAAATATGAGACTGTGCGCGTCAAAATAACACAATTCTCTCATTTTTAATCCCGTTAGCTGACTGGCGCGATGCTAAATTCAGATACTCGCAAATCAAGTCAACAATTTTTTGCTGTTCTTTGGCGATCGCATTACTTCCCAAACAAACGCGATCGCCCCCCAACATCAACAAATCAACATAGTAGCTGAGATTCCCCTCGCTATCTGCTATTGCGTCTAATTCCACCGCACAAATATTGCGAGTTGAGCGTTGTGTAACACGATTCAGCCACAAACCCCGTCGTTTAACAGTCATTTTGCCACAACTTTTATCAAAAACATAGATTTCATCTATTGCGCCGTCCAACAAACACAGCGAAAACAACAAAAATATACCTCCACCTATCCAATTTGACGCAAAAATAATCAGCAATAAGCCAATTACTATGAAAGGAGAAATCAATAACAAACCATCCCAGAATGTACAAGTTTGAATTGTTAGTTGATTGGGTGTTTGTTTTATAAGTTTCATGAAAGATATTCCTAAAAATTAACTTGCCAATACTGTAAAAAATATCGCACCATAAATCATTTCTCCTAAATTATTAAGCTTTAGAAGATGTTCGGTGTTTTTAATGACTTTCATATTAGGTATCAACTCCCGTTTAATTGATTAACATATTAGACCTCTTGCAAAAAAAATCTATGCTATAATAGAAAGTTTTCAATTTAATCCCCTAGAGCTAACTCATAATTATA
>NZ_JAUBVX010000061.1:0-22401 GCF_036706065.1 Microcoleus sp. A2-C3
GGTGCGCTGGATAATACCAGCCATCGACTCTACCAGTCAATGTCCGAAGCAATAGCTGGAGTCGCCCAGAAGCCTACGCTATACTGTACTCAGTTGGCGTAGGAGTATGTCACTTTCAGAATATACCCAGGCGATGATGTTGGGTTTAGTTTGGCAAAACCAGCCTCAAAGAATCTATATAGCTGGTTTTGGTGGTGGGAGAATTCCGTTAGTTATGTACCACTATTTGCCGGAAACTATTATAGAATGTGCTGATGTAGATGCGATCGCAATTTCAGCAGCTACACAGTGTTTTGGAGTGCAGTTCGACGACAGACTAACCGTCGCAATCCAAGATGGGAGAAAATACCTAGAACAGCAAAGCGTAAACATTCGGTATGATATAATTATGACCGACGTGTTTTTTGGCAACGGCTACTCTTCGCACCGACTGGCAACCAAAGAATTTTATGAACTTTGCAAAAAACACTTGTCAACCGCCGGAGTTGTGCTAGTAAATCTGCTACAAAGAGATGAGTTTTATGCCCAAAAGGTGAAGACTTTTCAAAGTGTGTTCTCTCAGGTATGCGTCTGCCCTTGGAAGGATATTAATAGTGTTTTAATTGGGACTAACGGCCCTATTTTAGAGAAAAATGAGATTGTTTCCAGGGCAAAATATTTGCAAGATGGGCATGAATTTTCGTTTTCCTTAACAGATAGAGCACTTGAGGTCAAAGTAGGTACAGAATTAGCTGAAATTATACCTAATTTAGATAAAGCTGAAATTTTGACCGACGATTCGCCGCCCGCCGGTTATTTTGATTGCTGGTTATTTTGATAAGTAAGTGGTTACAAATAAACATGAGATAGGTTGGGCGGGTTTTGCACTTATTTAGTCGCTTGTATCAGAGATTTTTAGCTAAACCCGCCCCTACAAGATACTATGTTTTTTTGCCATTACTTACTTATAATCTATCCTTTGATATATTCAGCCATTTGCTTTTCTAGGCGATCGATCAATGTATTGACATCTGTTGCTGCGAGTTCAAAGCAATCAGGAGGTGCGGGGTCAATTTCAAACAAAATTAGCTTGATTTCACCTTCGCCGATCGCCAAAATCGCCACCTCTTTCTCCGGTTTGTGAGCGTTTAGCACTCCTAAAATTTCCTGAATATGACTTTTAACTTGACGGTTTAACTCTTCAACAGCCTCTTTTTTACAGTACACGAAGCGTGGCGTTCCGGCAATATCAATGCCCAAAATATCGTCGCTTTCCTCTCCCCTTTCCTGAAACAGCCCCCAAGCTAAAGCCGCCAATTCTTGTTTGTTGGCTGCCACAAATTTATCTAACTTGCGGCGCCAGTTGTTTTGTTTTTTTTGTTCTGAATCAGGGCTACCAAATAAATACATTTTTTCTCTTTGCTTGTAGAAACTAATATTTTGCAGTCATTGGTCATTAGTCATTAGTTAGGTGTTAGCGGTTAGGTTTCAAATTCCCAATTCCCAATTCCCAATTCCCAATTCCCAATTCCCAACAGCGCTGCGTTTCTATTTTATACCAGATTGCACGCGCCAGAGCGACGCATAAACTCCGTCATGTTCGATCAGTTGTTCGTGCTGCCCCGATTCTACCACTTGCCCCTGTTCCATGACAAAAATACAATCGGCATTGCGGACAGTAGAAAGACGGTGGGCGATCGCAATTGTAGTGCGATTCTTGGTAATTCGTTCGAGCGATCGCTGAATTGCCGCCTCAGTTTCGTTATCCACTGCTGAAGTAGCTTCATCCAGAATCAAAATCGGCGGATTCTTCAAAACAGCCCTCGCAATCGCAATACGCTGCCGCTGTCCCCCCGACAATTTTTGACCGCGTTCCCCTACAATAGTGTTGTAACCGTCCGGCAATTGTGCGATAAACTCGTCAGCTTCCGCAATTTGAGCAGCATTTACTATCTCTCGATCAGTTGCTTCAAAACTGCCGTAAGCAATATTTTCAGCAACCGTACCGTGAAATAAAAACACATCTTGACTCACCAATCCGATCGCTCTCCGCAAATCTTTTAAATTCAGATTAGTTAATTCTATCCCATCGAGATAAATCTGGCCGTACTGAACCTCGTACAGCCTCAAAATTAATTTTACCAGCGTACTTTTTCCCGAACCAGTCGCGCCTACAATCGCCGTAGTTTTTCCCGCCTGCAGAGTCAGGGAAAAATACTGTAAAATCGGTTTTCTTTGATTGTAAGAAAAAGTAACATTTTTAAATTCTAGCTCACCCTTAATCGAACTCACCGGCAGCCGAATATCACCCGTGCGAATTGCGATCGGCGTATCCAACAAATTCATCACCCGATTAGTAGAAGCCATTGCCCGCTGGTAGCTATCCATAGTATCACCCAAGCGAGTCAGAGGCCACAGCAAGCGCTGAGTCAAAAACACCAAAACGCTGTAAGTACCCACCGACAACTGGCCTGCTACCACCTGCAAGCCGCCCAGAAATAGCGTTGCAATAAACCCCAAAAAAATCACAATCCGAATCAGCGGAATAAAAGCAGCCGAAAGTGCGATCGCCCGTTGGTTACTTTGGCGGTAAGCTTGGCTTTGGCTTTCTATACGCTGAGTTTCATATTCTTCGGAAGTAAAACTTTTAATAGTAGTAATTCCAGTCAAATTATTCGACAGTTGCCCGTTCAAAAAACTCACCTTTTCCCGCACATCAGCATAGAGAGGAGCGAGGCGATTTTGAAAAGCGAGCGAACCCCAAACAATAAAAGGTATCGGCAGCATTGACAGCCCAGCAACACCAGGAGAGGCAGCAACAAAAGCCGCCCCAATCACAACAACAGTGGTAATTACCTGAATCACCTCATTAGCGCCGTCGTCCAAAAAACGTTCGAGTTGATTGATATCATCATTGAGAATAGAAATCAAACCACCAGTGCTGCGCTCTTCAAAATAAGCTAATTCTAATTCTTGCAAATGGCTGTAAGCTTCCAGACGCAAATCGTGTTCAATATCCTGAGCCAAATTGCGCCACAAATAATCATAGGCATATTCAAAAATAGATTCCAACGCCCAAACAATCGCGCTCACAAAAGTGATGATTGCCAGTTGCCAAAAGACATCTTTGATGCCCCACTGAGCGAGGATAGAATCTTGCTGTTTCACCACCACATCAACAGCAATACCGATTAATGCTGGCGGCGCCAAATCAAAGAATTTATTCAGCAGCGAACAGATACTAGCCAGCCAAATTTTCAGGCGGTAGCGGCGCCCGTACTTTAGCAGCCGCTTCAGGGGATGGACAGGTTTTGATGGATTTGGTGACAATTGAGGATGGGGATAATTGGACAAGATAGGACGTACGGTTGAAACCGCGCCTAGAAAAACGTAGGCGTTAGCCTTCCCGGAGGGTAGTCCGCCGACGCGGACTGAAGAAAACAACGTAATTTCAACCGCCTGCTCTTTAACCCGCGGAGGCGGGTTTTGTTTGTGTAGACGCGGTTTTAACCGCCCAGTCTTCTTTAAACGTTAACACTGGCTTCATTTTAGCGACTATCCCCACCATTTGCGCCTCAATTTGTACGTCAATCACCGGTTGAATCGGCTTGTACGCCGCCGTTGCTGCTTCGATTCAAAACGGACGCAGAGACAGAATAAGACGGCTTTGGTCGCGTCAGTAAGCGAAGCTTGACATACCCCAGCCTAAAGGCATGGGGATTCTTTCTTCGCAGGGATTCCGACGAATTTACCCTATGCTTTTTCAAGAAATACAATTAAAGCCGTCCTAGAAGGACGGGGCTTGTACCCAATTTTTCGGTCAATAATCACCGCACATAAGAGGTCGGTGAGTATGTCAAAGATAATATCGAACCGTCGTGACAACCCGACTTTTTTTAGCTAACAAAGCCGCCTTCAAAAAGAAAGCAGTTTGATTGTGCAGCAGTCCCTCCCACCAATTTCGCGTCACAAACGCCGGAATAATCAGCGTTAAGAACACTCCCGGCCGCTGTTCTTCAAACAAAGTCAAAAAGTGAGTTAAAGCCTCACCAACAGAACGATAAGGCGATTCCAGAATTTCCAAAGGAATGTCAGATTGCAAATCTTGCCAAGCCGCTTGCAGTTTTGCGCGATCGGTCAAACCAATATCCACATGAACCGCCACAACTTCATCAGCAATTAAACGAGCATAATCCAGGGCGTCGAAAGTTCCCCGGTGCAACTGCCCGACTAACACCACTGCCGGATGTTTCACCACCTTAACTTTAGGTCTGGGAGGATAAGATATAGGTTCTATTCCCTGAATGCTCAAGCGAGCGGCTACATAGCGATAGTGTCGGTTAATCGCTAAAAATAGACTAACTACGATCGGAATAGTTACTACCACAACCCAAGCTCCCAAAAGGAATTTGGTAGCGACAATTACAGCCAAAACTCCCGTGGTTGCCACTGCACCAATACCGTTCATCACAGCGCTAGCTTGCCAACCTTTACCTCGCTCCTTAAACCAGTGAATTACCATTCCCGATTGCGACAGAGTAAAAGAAGTAAAAACCCCAACCGCATACAGCGGAATTATTGCAGTGGTATCACCTTGGAAGATGATAATTAACAAAGCCGCGCAGAAGCTGAGCAGATTAATGCCATTAGAATAAACTAGCCGATCGCCCAACAGCGACAACTGCCTCGGTAAAAACCCGTCCCGCGCCAAAAAATAACAAAGTCGTGGAAAATCCGCATAACTCGTATTCGCCGCCAACAGCAAAATTAACAGAGTTGCGATCTGCAAATAGTAATAAAATATACCGACACCAAAAATCTGTTTTCCCAACAAAGAAAGCAGCGTTTCATTTTCTCTGGGAATCACTTGATAAATATGAGCCAAGTAACTAATTCCTAAAAACATCACCCCCAGAATTACCCCCAAATAAGTTAAAGTCAGGCGCGCATTCTTCCATTCAGGAGGTTTAAAAGCCAACACCCCGTCCGAGATTGCTTCAACTCCAGTCAGGGCAGTACAGCCCGCCGAAAAAGCGCGCGCGATCAGAAACAATCCCAAAGGTTCCTTAGCTGGAATATTTTCTAAAACCGGCAAAAGATGACCTGTTGCCTGTTGGAATAAACCGCAACCAATCAAGATAAAAATGCCCACAATAAACGCATAGGTGGGAACCATAAATATCTTGCCAGATTCCCGCAGTCCCCGGAGATTGGCAAACATGATCAGGACAATACAAACTAAGCACAGTTCAACGGTATAGGGCAGCAGCGAGGGAACTGCTGAAGTCAAGGCCGCAATGCCAGCCGAAATACTCACAGTTACGGTGAGGATGTAGTCAATCATCAGCGAACCTGCTGCGATCAAACCGGGATAAGTACCCAAGTTTTCTCGCGCCACAATGTAAGCGCCACCACCGTTGGGATACGCTTTAATTGTCTGTCGGTAAGACAGCGCCACGATCGCCAATAGTAAAACAATAATTCCAGAAATAGGCAGCGATAAACTCAAACTGCTGCTCCCGGCTAGTAACAGCACCAGCAGAGTTTCTTGAGTCGCGTAGGCAACAGACGACAGTGCATCGGAAGCAAGAACAGCCAGTCCTGTAGCGTTGCTCAGCCTTTCGTGAACAGATGCGCTGGTGGGGAGAGATTCACCCAGTAAAACTCGCTTAAGCCGAGAATAAGTGTACATTAAAACTCAATATATAGGCGTCCACAAATCATAATCGAGACGGGGGACAGTTTTAAGCAATTTTTGGCTCACAAGTTGTAATTATCTCTCGCTTGTTGAGTCAGCTTCAGCTTCTGTTCGAGAGCTTGCCAATTTTCAGTCTCGATATCGCTGATGAACTCGTCGAGACTGTCGCGGTAAATAGAGAGCGATCGCAATAATTGCTCTCGATTGTACTTGGCCACCATCACTCCGAGCTCAGGGTTGCCACCCCCAACGCGGCTCGTGTCCCGAAAACCCGAACTCGCCAAATGTTGCGCTAAATTCACAATATCTCGATCGCCCTCTCGATCGCACGCAGCAACCAGCGTCGCACTAGCCATCAACGGCAAATGAGAAATCCAAGCCACAGCTCGATCGTGCTCTTGGGGGCCGCACCGGTAAACTTTAGCACCCAACAACCGCGCAATTTCCTCAACCTTCTCCACCGCCGCCTCTGGAGTCTCAGCAGTCGGCGTCACCACGTAAGGCCGCCCCACAAACAAATCCCTTACCGCAGCCTCAATCCCGCTTTCAGTAGTCCCCGCCATCGGGTGTCCCCCGACAAAATTCGGCCACAGATCAGATACAGCCTGCACTATGGGTGTTTTTACGGAACCGACATCCGTTAGGATAGTATCAGGGGAAAGATGGGGAATTAATTTTTGGACGATCGACTCGATCGCTCCTAACGGCGTGCAAATAAAAACCAAATCGGCTGCTGCCATCAGAGACAGGTTTATGCTGGCTTCAGAGACCACACCGCGTTCTTGCGCGCGATCGCAAGTCTGCTGGCGGCTCGAAACCCCCAAAATATTCAACCCGCGCGATCGTAAATCCAGAGCGATCGAGCCACCAATTAAACCAAGTCCGACAATACCGATATTCATTAGCAATAAAATGGGGATACTTTGATACGGTGCCGCCCCCATGACAGTCGAGGAACTCCTGAAAAAATATGCCGCCGGAGAAAGAAACTTTGCCGGAATCAACCTGACTGAGGCCAACCTCAGCGGCGTCAACTTGAGTGGAGCAAACCTCAAGGGTGCGAATCTGAGTGTAGCAAACCTCAGCGGAGCCAACCTCAGCAAAACTAATCTCACCGGTGCCAAACTCAACATCGCCAGACTCAGCGGCGCCCATCTAGGCGGCGCCAACCTCACCGACGCCGACCTCAACGTCGCCTACCTAGTCCGAGTTGACCTGAAACAAGCCATACTCATAGGAGCAAAACTGATCAGAGCCGAGCTAATTCGAGCCGAACTCAGCGGAGCCAACCTCAGCGGAGCCAACCTCAGTGGTGCCACCCTCACCGAAGCCACCCTCCGAGGAGCCAACCTCAGCGGAGCCAACCTTCGAGGCGCTCACCTCAGCGGTGCGTGCTTGACAGAAGCCAACCTCGAACAAGCCAACCTGCAAGGCGCCGACCTCAGCCGAGCCGACCTCAGCGGCGCAGACTTGCGAGGGACAGAACTCCGACAAGCCAACCTCACTCAAGCCATACTCAGCGGCGCCGACCTCAGCGGCGTCAATTTGCGCTGGGCCATCCTCAGCGGCTGCAACCTGCGCTGGGCAGACCTCAGCGAAGCCAAATTGAGCGGCGCCGACCTCAGCCGAGCCGACCTCTGTCACGCCAACTTGCTCAATGCCAGTTTAGTTCACGCCGACCTGTCAAACGCCTATCTGATCCGCGCCGACTGGGTTGGAGCCGACTTAACCGGAGCCACCTTAACCGGAGCCAAACTCCATGCAGTTTCGCGGCTCGGCATCAAAACCGAAGGCATGACCTGCAAATGGGTTGATCTGAGCCCCAACGGCGACCACAGCCAAATTTACTGGTTGAACTCTGGAGGAACCCACGAATTTTTTCACGAAACCTTGCCCACAGTTAGGATTGTGATTGATTCGCCGTTAGACCAAGGCGCTCATTTTGCCCTAGCTGCAACTTATTATCAAATTTCCCAACAATACCCGAGTTTAAGTCAGCCACCGACGATCGAAGTCAGCTCCAGGCGCACCGTACTCGCCTTTAAAATGGACAGCGACGATAAATTATTTGCCACCGCTTACGTTGCCATCATTCCTTTTAACGACGGCGCCACAACTCAAAAAAACCTCATAGCTTTGATGAAAATGATTCAATCCCACGATGCAGGCAAACTCAACGTCAAAGAATCCAAACACGTTCAGTTATGCAGCAAAGCTCTCAACCAAGCTATCAGCAAAGTAGACCAAATTAAGATCTCAAGTTCTTTTCCAAAAATCGGTGAAAGCATCAATTTTTTTCAAATTCCCACCCAGATGATCTTAATTAATTCCCGCGACCAAAGACTCAGCGTATATCACCACCCAGCCTTCGGCAAGCGCCTGATTAAAAAATACGACCCGAACAACTCAGGCACAGGCAAGTTAACCGAAAGCACAAAATTGGGTCAAGCTAATATCACAACCATTTTGGATTTTATAAAAGGCTTCCACAATATAGATGTCTAGGCATATTGCATCAAGTTACAAAAAATGCTTATTCTATTTTAAAAGTTGGCATAACAAAGCTTTGTTCTAGCTAACACATCAGGGAAATTCAAAAGCATGGACGCCGAAGAACTCATCGCCAAATATGCCGCAGGAGAAAGAGACTTTACTGCCATCCTCCTGTGCGAGGCCAATCTCAGCAGGATCGATCTCAGCGGGGCTAATTTCAGCGAGGCAATCTTGAGCCTCACCAACATGAGCGGCACCAATCTGTCAAACGCCAACATGAGAAAAGCTAAACTCAATGTTGCTAGACTCAGCGGTGCCAATCTCAACAAAGCCAACCTCAACGGCGCTATCCTCAACGTAGCTAACTTGATTCGGGCCGACCTCAGCGAAGCCCAACTCGTCGAAGCTACATTGATCAGAGCCGAACTGATCAGAGCTGACCTCAGCGGTGCAAATTTGAGCGGTGCAAACCTCAGCGAAGCAGATTTGAGAGAAGCAACCCTCAGAGAAGCCAATCTAGAGCAAGCCGACCTCAATGGGGCTCACCTCAGAGGCGCTTGTTTGACAGCGGCCAACTTGGAACGGGCTAACTTGCACAGAGCCGATCTCAACAGGGCAGACTTACGAGGAGTGAACCTCTGTAATGCCGAACTTAGACAAGCTAATCTGTCTCAAGCCAACCTCAGCGGCGCTGACTTGCGAGGCGCTAATCTTCGGTGGGCTGACCTCAGCGGGGCGAACCTGACGGGCGCTGACCTCGATGAAGCGAGATTGAGCGGGGCTAACTTGTACGGGGCAAATTTGAGCAATGTCAACCTGTTGAACGCTACTCTGGTACACGCGGATTTGACTCAAGCGAATTTGACTCACGCTGATTGGGTGGGCGCAGATTTGACGGGGGCTGCACTGACTGGGGCAAAAATTTACGCGGTGTCGAGGTTTAATCTGAAAGCTGATGATATCACCTGCGATTGGGTGGATCTGAGTCCTAACGGCGATCGCAGTCAAATTCAGCGCTTTACCCCACAAGAATCTCAACGGTTTTTTAATGCTACACCGCCGACAGTACAAATTATTGTCGATCGACCCCTCGACCCCGACGCTAACTTTGTCCTCGCGGCTACCTACCGCCAAATTGCCAGTCAATACTCAGGTTTGAGCAATCCTCCCAGCATAGAAGTTAATTCGCGCCGCACAATCATATCATTTAGAATAGAGCAGGACGAGCAACTATTTTCCACAGCTTTTGTTGCCATTATTCCCTTTAGCGATGCGGCATTTACTCAAAAAAATCTCATGACTCTAATCAAGATGATTCAACCACAAAACGGCAATAATCTAGGCGTCAGAGTCTCAAATTTGGTAGTGCAATTGAACGTCGTTATGACCAAAACAATTAGAAAAATAGGGGAAATAAAAATTCAGCCGATTCGCCTCGATCGCGAACCGATGTCGAGTTTTTTCCAATCGCCTACCCAAACCATACTGGCCAACTCCAGCGCCGAAACTTTGATGGTTCACTATCACCCAGACTTTGGCAGAAACTTGACCAATTTGCCTGGAGTCAACAAAACCTCGATCGGACCGGCAATTAAAGCCCAAAGATTCACAACCCCGCCGCTAAATACGGTGGTTGAGTTTGTCAAAAGCTTTTATCAGCTCGGTGAGTAAATAGTATTGAAAAATCCATTAAATATATTTTATATTTATGCCACATAAAAGTTAGTCGATCGCTCTTTCAGTCAGGTAAAAATAATGGAAGCTGAAGAACTTCTCAAACGATTTGAAATTGTCAAAAGATACACAGAAGGCGATCGAGATTTCACGGGAATCAACCTGAATGAAGCTAATCTCAGCCGCATCAACCTCAGCCAATCAATTTTAAGAAAGGCTAGCTTATTTGTCACCAACATCAGCGGCGCTAACTTGAGCGACGCTGACTTGAGCGATGCTAACCTGAATGTGGCTAGACTCAGTAGCACCAATCTCTCGCGGGCAATCTTAAACGGGGCTAGTCTCAACGTAGCAAACTTAGTGAGAGCAGATTTAACCGCAGCTCAATTAATCGGAGCATCCCTGATTAGATGCGAATTAGTCCGCTGCGAACTCAGCCAAACTAACTTCAGCGGCGCTAACCTGAATGAAGCAGATTTAAGAGAGGTAAAACTGACGCAAGCTAACCTCAGCGGTGCTAATCTTTCAGGTGCAAATCTTAGAGGTGCTTCAGCAAAAGAAGCTAACTTTCAAGAAGCTAACTTACACGGCGCGGATTTGATGAAAGCAGAACTTAACGGCGTCAATTTGAGCAATGCCGATCTGAGACAAGCTTCTTTGCAGGAGGTAAATCTTAGCGGTGCCAATTTGAGCGGAGCTAACCTCAAATGGGCTGATTTGAGCGGAGCTAACCTCAACGGCGCAGATCTGATCGATACTAAATTCAACGGAGCTAACCTCAGCGGAGCAGATTTAAGAAATACTAATTTAGCCAATGCTAGTTTGGTTCACGCTGATTTGACAGAAACCAATTTGATTAACGCTGATTGGGTGGGCGCAGATTTGACTGGAGCAACTTTAACTGGGGCAAAAATGTATTTAGTACCCAGGTTTGGTATCATCGCAGATGATATTAATTGCCAATGGGTTGACATCAGCCCCGCAGGCGATCGCTCTGCGATTCAACAATTTAATTCGCCGTCTGAAGCGAGAAAGTTTTTAAATCATACGCCGGGGTTAGTGCGAATTGTGGTTGACGCACTTTTAGACCACTCAGCAAACAACACTTTAGCAACAGCTTACGGCGAAATAGCTAGGCATTACGGAGCCATGAGCCGTCCTCCCAATATTGAAGTTGGCTACCGCCGGACAACTCTGACTTTTAGATTTGATAGCGACGAGCATTTATTGCCAGCAGCTTTTTTAGCGATTGTTCCTTTTGAGAATGCCTTAGAAACTCAGAAAAATGTGGTGGCGGTTGGCAAAAGTATCGCAAATCAAAATTTGGGAAAAAAACGGATAGTACAGTTATCTAAAGCATTGAATGCAGCAATGGCTAATTTAACTGATGTGAAAAAAATGCTGGAAAAAACAATAAATGCTGGTCAGAAAACAAATTTTTTTCAGTCACCTACCCAAACTATTTTAATTAGTTCGGGCCAGGAAAGTTTGATCGTGCAGTCTCACCAAAATTTTGGTCAGCGAGGCGGAAATAATCAGGATACTAAATTTAGTTTGCCTGTGGGTAAAAAAGTAGTTGATTTTCTGGCAAGTTTTGATTATGTTGATTGAGCAATATCAAGTGTGAAATCGATTGATTGAGGTAGATGTCCATAACTCGCTGCTCCGCTTTTTGCGATCGCACTCCGAGCCGCACTGGCCCCACCATTTAACGATGGCGCGACTGGTGGCGCGGGCTTTGCGCTTGGGGCGGAGCGCTCTGATCCAAACGGGGCTGCCGGCGGGAGCTTACCGACAGCGTTATCGAGTCAGCTATTTGATGCCGATTTTGATGTGGCCGAAACCTGTGATTTTAGTGGCGCCGACACCGCTGCTGGAACATTTGCGGGTGGTGGAAATTCCGCGATTGCAAGAGTGGCTGCAAACTGATAAGCCGATCGACATTTACTCCCATAATGCCGCGGGACGAGGATTGATGCTAGCAGATCCTGACTCTTGGCTGGCGGCTCGCTTGGGGGGGAATTCGGAACTTCACAGCAATATTCCGATAATTATCGACGGTGTGGATGATTTGGAAGTTTGGACGCGCCAGCAATTGACTGCTGGTTTGGCACCGGCTGACTGGAATGATTTAATGCAATCTCGGCCAATGCTGGCGGATGAAATTAGAGAAGTGCGGGTACTGCTAACGCGGGCTGTGTTTCTGCATCCAGCTAAGCCTGACGAGTGCTATTTGCTGGAAACCGCAGAGCAAAATATTTTGGAGGGGCTGCTAGCGAGGATCGAGCCTAACGGGCTGATTCCGGCTGCTTGGAGCAATTTTTGGCATCGCTGGCAAACTAACGGCAGACTGCGGTGGGCGCAAATTAATCGATCGGGCGGCTCTTTTTCTCTTTACTGCGCGCCGTTGGAGGTGGCGGAGGTTTTGAGTAAAATTTGGTCTGCCGTGCCTGTGGTGTTGATTGGCTCTGCGGTGGATGTGGAACAGAAGGCTCCGATCTTCCGGCAAATGATGGGATTGCCGGAGTTGACGAGTGTGAAGTTTTCGCCCGATCGACAAAACGAATTAATTCAACTGTACATTCCCAACTGGCTGCCACTGCCGAATACGCCGGAATTTCAGGGAGTTTTAATTCAAGAAATTCGGACTTTGCTGTTGATGAGTGTGTCGGTGGCGGGTTTAACGGTGTTGATTGTGGGTGATGTACCGCTGAAGGCGAGGCTGGCGGCGATTTTGGCTTCTGAGTTCGGTACGAGGGTGCGGGTGGAAACAACTGATGTGGGGGAGAATGGGATTTTGGTGACTGGGTGGGAGTTTTGGCGGGAATATCAGGGGGAGTTGAGCGCGCCTCATTTGCTGGCGATCGCTACTTTGCCGCTACCCTCTTTGGAGAATCCTTTGGTGACGGCGCGTGTGGCTGATTATAAGGAGCGGCGCTTAGATTGGTTTCGGTTGTATTTGCTGCCGGCGGCGCTGAATGAGTTGCAGCGGGCGATCGCGCCGGTGCGAGAACGTCAGGGGGTTGTGGCGATTTTTGACAGTAGGGTGATTCACCGCAGTTACGGGCAGCAGGTTTTAGCGGCGTTGAGTCCGTTTGCGAGGATTAATTATTTGGATACGACTTGGCTGACGCAGGCCTGAGATGACGTGTTGGCGTATAATTTGGTTGGTTATACAATGGAAATCTGATTTAGCAGACAAAAATTATGGGTGAAGCTAAGCGTCGTAAAGAGTCGATCGGCGACGAATTCGGTAAAGAAGAGCGCATCGTTTCCTGGCTACCAATCACGAAAACCCAAAGCGAGGATTTTGTGAGGTGGACATCTCGCGGAAGCTGGATCGGGATTAGTCTGTTGGTTGGTTGGTGGATTGTGGTGCGGTTTGTTGGCCCTGCGGCGGGTTGGTGGGTGGTTGATTGATGGCAGACTCGACAAATGCCTGTATTCTTGGCATTGTGTCGAGTTTCACTCGGAAACCAGCGGCTGAATTTTTGGGGAAAATTTAGTTGCACATTTGGAGTTAGTATGTTATGTTAGTTATCTTAGGGCGATTGGCACAGTGGTAGCGCGCTACCTTCACACGGTAGATGTCACAGGTTCAAATCCTGTATCGCCCATCGAATTTATTCTGTTAATAGTTCTGGCTCATTTAGCATAAGTCTAGCTTACTGATTTATTATTAATTTAGTGAAGTAGCTTCTTTGCAGTAGCATACTCAAAGTAAAAATTAAGGGAAGTTGTAGATATATACTTAGTTGTGTGTAATAGTTTTTTGATTGATTTCTTTTCACTCAAATCATCTATTAGGATTAAAAATTGCGGAAGGCTAAGAAACCAACAGTCATAGAATGGAAACTGTTCTTGTCTTGGATTTAAACTTTTAAGGTCTTCATGTTGTTTTAAAAATTTAGGAAGCGTTTTATTAATTTCTGACTTATCAATAACTTCCTTAGCGTTTGCTGAATCAGGTGCATCAATACTACTTGTAGATAGCATTAGTTGTAGAAACTGATACAATAAATTGCGATCTTGAAATCCTCCAAAATCTAGTAGAGTAAGCGTAACTCTTTCAATAGAACGTCCATTAAGCTCTAATCTATATTTATTATTTGGTTCCTTGTTCGGTGTAAGTTCTAAATATCCTTGGGAGCGTATTATAATTTCGTGCCATCCAAGTTGAATCTGAGAATCTAGAAGGCTACCGGCCAAATCAGCAAATATAGCAGCATCACATCCACCTTTAGCATTATTTCTTAATGATTTCTTCTTGATTTCGATAAAGATGATGGTATCATCAGACTCAATAATAATATCGCATTCTCCCTGTTTCCTAGATGTTTGATATTTACGGCTATCTACGGAATAATCGCCATACCTATACTTAATTTTTAGAGTTTGTAATTGCTGTTTGACAAATATTTCAAGATAGTCTCCGATCTTGTTGTGAATTTTATCTGGTATATTTATCTTGTTTAATATATCTACAAGAGCTTCATAAAAAGCTGGAGAACACCAAGATCGATCCATCAATACATATTCACCTCTATCTAGTTTTAGCAAAGGCTTCAAGAAAAAAGTGTTCTTTTTATCTCTAAAGTCAGTGGGTATTTTATATTCTGAATTAGCTTGATTATGAGAATGGCAATAAATATCTAAAATTGTTTCAATTACTGTAGTATCTAAGTCAGGTAATTTATCTTTAACTTGTTCTTTAGTAAATATAATTGGAGATAATCTATCAACATCTATGTTAAGTATTGCTTCAGCCACTAAAATTGCTTGTTCAGGAATCCATCCTAACTGTACTTGAATTTTATTAATATCATCTACATTAATTAAACTAAATAAACCTCTCAAAATTCTTGGTACATCTGAGGGACGTTGTTGATTTAAGCAAAATATACTGTCATATACAGCGATTTCCTGCAAAAATTCTGATAAGTTGTCTAAGGTTTTAAAGTATAGTTGGAAATAGTTATATGGTTGAACATCAAAAACAGATGTAAAACTTTTGGCTAATTCTACCATCCGTTCCCAATTTTGTTTTGGATTCGGTGATAAAATAGGAGATTTTTCCAAGTATTTTACAGATAAATTCAAAAGATAACCTATAGGTATCTCAGGTTGGGTATTATTATTATACGCCTCAAACCTACGCACTAAATGATATCTTTCTTGTTCGGGATCGTAGAAGTTTTGTATTAGAGAAAATAAACGTCTTGCAATTTCCAGCCCACCAATTAATTGTATATCACATTCAATAGCTCGTGCAATTTTTTCTTGTTCTGATTCCTCAATACAAATTTTGCCATCTTTCACTTCTAACTTATAACCATAATTTCTCAAAACCTTAGCTGAAGAAGCAACCGAAAACTGTCTTAAAAACAGTCTTTTCAAATATTCAATATCTAAACCATTACTTTCTCCGCATATAGCATAGTAATCCTTGACGTTACGAATAGCTCTACGCCACTCTTCTTCAGATTCAGACTCTAAAGGTAAAATTTGATCGTTGATGTTGATCACCTCTAAAATCCTATTTAAAATACTTAAATATGGCTCTAAAGGCTGATCGTCTAGAATATAGCGTATAATTACTTGATCCCTTAATCTGTAAAGATATATTGCTTTTGATTCTCCTGGAACTAAATATCTTTGAATTCGATCGCTAAGATGATTTATCATTTCATCTTGTGATGAAGAAGTAGTATAGGGAATTCTATAATGGTTATATAAAAATTCAAGATCTTCTATATCATTATCGTTGAAACTTATACTAGAGTCTGTGGTGTCCACTAAATCTTTAAACTTTTGTTCTGATAACATTTTCACACCTAGGTTAATACTATTTGGATATTTTGCCGTTTCTCATACACATCAGATTACGCTCTAACGCCACCAATTGCGCGTTGTCGCTACTTTTCTACCATAAATCCCCGAAAATAGAATTGTTTACGGCTAAGTGATAATCTAATACTGATTCCCCATTATTCAGTTCAACTTGTCCTCCAATCCAGATTTGATCGATACTTTCAGGTACATCGATAGTTTGTATAATCTGACTTAAACTTTTAATTGAAAAAGTTAAGACATTCGTATGTAACTCCAAAATTAAAATCTTGATACAATCGCGATATTTATCAAACTTAGGAGCCGCACGTTCAATGAGTTTAGCTACTTGCGATTTTATTTGGGGGTATAAATCTTTTATTTCTTGTTGATTATAAAATTTAAATGGGTTTTTCAGACTACAACAAATACCCGACTCAATAGGGGCATCCTCTCGGTCTATCTCTGGTATTCTGAAGAAGCTCCATAACGGTGATTCATCCGTGGCAATTCCTTCTGAATTCTTAATCCATGCTTCATGCTCAATAACTGAGCTTGCTATTTCATTTGCCAACCTAATTACTTCTCTCTTATTAGTTGGCATATCTACATTATTAATCTCAAGCACATAAAGATCGTCGGAAAAAGTGCTTATTACTTGATTTGTAAATGTCTTGGTAAACTCATGCCAAAGTTGGTGATGTCTGATATGGTCTGAAGTCCATGAGAACGCCTTACGCTCAATTACCATCCGTGCATCGCCATCACGAAGTAAAATCTCCGGTTCTGGAGTTGTACGATTATCGTTTTCAGGAAAGGATTCTAGGATGTAGTGTGTAGTATGAATGGAGTTATAAATATCTACAAAGTCTTTAAGATTCAACCACTCATTTTCATTGCTTGGGGGGAGACATCCAAAGGGGTATAACCAATCAATTTCATCCATGTATCAGCCTCTGTGTTCTTCTATACTTTAAGAGTGAGAGCCGGGAGAGTTGGTAGACGTTTCCAATGTTGGGCGCTTTGTAGAACAAAAGTAGTATACCGTATTGATTCCAATTACCTTCAAATTAAACGCCTTGCGAATATTCGACTCCGACAACTGCACGTTTCCCCCCACGCAACTCTTGCCTCACTGTACGCTCTAACGCCACCAGTTGCAAGTCCGTCACCGCTTGCCCGTTGCGAATTGCTCCAAGCAATTGTCTGGTGAGTCTCCACAATCTCCCACACCTTCGCCTCAACTCGTTGGTGGTATTCCTGCTTGAGCGTGCATTAGACTATGTTCAACAAGGTCAAATCCCCGATCGCCCAAAACTCCCATTTTTTACTACAAATATACTACAATAAGAATTTAGCTCGTGTCTCCGCAGGAGGTTTCCTCGTGACAAATCCCAATCTTCCCCAAAATTTCAACCTAATCGTGCCCGCAGGAACCCAAATTGTCACCAAAATTGAGGTCAAAAACCCCGGTGGAGACAAATCTTGGAAACAAGGCGCAGTAGGTGTCATCGTCAAATCGCCTACAGACAATTCCCACGCCTATTTAGTCAAACTCCCAGACGCAACACAAGTTAGCCTGCGACGACACGAATTCAGCATCCGCAAACAATTTCAAAGCGAAGGATTAGAGTTGGGAGGAGATTTTCTCGCGGAATATAACCTCTATGATTCTGTGATTTACCGCTGCGTTGTTGGTTCGAGAGCTTACGGTTTGGATAACGAGCAATCCGATACAGACAGGCGCGGGATTTACCAGCCGCCGGCAATTCTTCATTGGTCGCTTTATGGCATTCCAGAACAATTGGAAAATAAGGAAAATCAAGAATGCTATTGGGAACTGCAAAAGTTTCTGGTTTTAGCGCTGAAAGCTAATCCCAATGTGCTCGAATGTTTGTACACTCCTTTAGTAGAAAAGCTTTCTCCTGTCGCAGCAGAATTGCTGGAAATTCGCGAAATCTTTCTGTCGCAATTGGTTTATCAAACTTACAATAGTTATGTGTTGTCGCAGTTTAAAAAAATGGAGCAAGACCTCCGCACTACTGGGGGAATTCGCTGGAAGCACGCGATGCACTTGATTCGGTTGCTGTTGTCAGGAATTACGGTACTTAAGGAGGGGTTTGTGCCGGTGCGGGTGCAGGATTTTCGATCGCAACTTTTGGCTATCCGCAATCAAGAAATATCCTGGGATGAGGTGAATCGCTGGCGGTTGAGCTTGCACGCAGAGTTCGATCGCGCTTTTGCAGATACTAAGTTACCAGAACGTCCTAATTATGAGCAGGCTAATCTGTTTTTGATTAAATCGCGTCAAAGTGCGATCGGAAGTTGACATTTGTTTGCAGAAATCGGCGATTGAAATCGCTTCTACACAAACAAAGTCCGCCTCCGCGGACTGAAATAATTAATAATTTTTATGTATGAATTTTGAAAATTTATGGTAGGATACATCTCTGAATTAGTCAAAATTATCTCCGATCGACCTTACCCGCTGTTATTTGCAACTGTCAGCGGCTCGCACTTATACGGCTTTCCTTCCGCAGATTCTGACTTCGATTTGCGGGGAGTACATATCTTACCGCTACCAAAAGTAATTGGACTAATTTCGGGAGACGAAACAATCGAAGTTTCGGAAGTTCGGGAGAAAATGGAACTCGATTTAGTCACTCACGATATTAAGAAGTTTCTGGAGTTGCTGTTGAAGCGCAACGGCTATGTCTTGGAACAACTGTATTCGCCACTTATAGTTTACAGTAGCGAGGAACATGAGGAGTTAAAGGCTCTCGCCTCGAACTGCATTACCAAGCACCACAGCCACCACTATCTCGGTTTTGCTCACACTCAATGGCGTTTGTTTGAGAAACAAAGCCCGCGTCGGGTTAAGCCGCTGCTGTACGTTTACCGCGTGTTGCTGGCGGGGATTCATTTGATGCAAACGGGGGAAGTTGAGGCGAATTTGGTTAAGCTTAATGAGAAGTTCCAGTTACCGTATATTCCTGATTTGATTGCTCGCAAGTTGGCTGGGGCGGAAAAGTCGGTGCTGGAGGATACAGATATTGCATTTTATCACCAGGAGCGCGATCGGCTAATTAATGTATTAGAAGAGGCAAGTTTTACCAGTCATTTACCATCAAATCCTGATGCAAAAGTTGCTCTAAACGATTTTCTGGTAAAGGTGAGGTTGGCATCTTTTAACTAAGTTGTTTCATGTGTAAATTGCAGGTGTGGGACGGGCGGGATGCCCATCCCACAATAGTTTTGTGAGCTTTTTTTATAAAATGAGATACAGTAAAAGTATTGTCCAACCCTTGCACCATCAGAGGTAACAATGCAAATCACCTTGAGTCCATATCAAACCCAAGTCCTTGAAGCTTTAGTAAAGCACGGTCAATATTCCTCCCTTGAAGAAGCAATTAACACAGCCTTGCTATTATTGATTGACGACATTACTTTATCCGATAGCAGCAACAACCCAAACTATTTAGCTTGGGCTGAAGAAACTCGGAAGAAAATCGATATAGCACGAGAACAGGCGCAACGTGGTGAGTTGCTCAATGCAGATGATGTATTAGCTCAACTTAGAGATAAGGTGAAAAAAGCCAGACAAGTAATAGTATGAATCGCTTGCTAATTACAATCGAGGCGATCGCTTTCAATCTCTCATCTACCTGAGAAAAGCGATATCTAGGGCTTGCTGAAAAAGTCCACAAATCGAATCTAGGTGCCAAACAGCTTGAAAAATGGGAGATTCGGAGATGGGTTCCCAAATTTACTCCACAATTTTCCACCGAAATCCAAGGATTTTGAGCCGAAAAACGTCATAACCTTGCACTTTTTTGTGTTTAAAAGTCTTGAAACCGTTGGCAGTCATAGCTTCTACTTCTATTCAGCAAGCCCTATCTAACTCCCTCCGTTGCCGCGACTTCGCAACTGATCTAATAGATACTGCCAGATTTGTTCAATTCTTTCTTCAATTTGTTCGATCCGGCGTTCAACAGCCATAAAGTTAGCTTTGAATTCGGCAACGTCGATGGCGAAAATTTCTGATATTTTGGTAACAGCAGAAGTTAGGGCGTCGGTTCTTTCTGTTAACAAGTTGATTTTTCCTGTTAACAGGCTGATTTGCTGCTGGGATTCCTGCTGTTGTACGGCTATCTGATTAATGCGATCGGTTAACTGGTTAATACGATCGGCTGATTGCTGTTGCGATGTGGCAAACTGCTGTTGCGATCGCGCGGTTTGTTCAAGAATAGCCTCAATTCTGTCTAGGCGATCGGTCATTTGCTTATTTCCTCAGTGTTTGCTGATTTACTCCGCTTGGGCTTTGACTTGGGCGAGGTTTCGTTTTTAGATGGGCTCTTATGGCTGATTTCTGGCGTGTTTTCTGCAAGCCAGTTTTCTACGAGTTCCAATAAAACCTGGTTCATAGAAGCATTTTGGTAAGCACAAACCCATCTAAAGCGCGATCGCAAATCGTCATCGCAGTAAAAGCAGAGCTTGACTGGCTTATCTTTATCGCTATCGTTCATAACTTGTACTCGTGTCACTGTTTCTAGAGTGACACTAATGCCAGCTTTGTTCTATAGCAATTCTAGCTATTTAGTGACTTAGCGTCAATAGCGCTATAGAGTCAATATGACAGATTTTTTAGTCCGCGGAGGCGGACATCGTTTGTATAGCAGCGGTTTCAACCGCCGAGTGTTTTCTTATTTCTCGTACCTGCGCGGCGTGTACACCCAAACATCTCCTGCATATTTGCGGGGAATAATCCGAGTTTGACTCGAACCAACAATTACTAAAGTTCTCATATCCGCATCTTCCGGCTGGAATTCGCCCAACGTACAAACGCGCACGGATTGGCCTGGCCTGCCGAGGTTTCGCCCCAATACAACCGGGGTTTTAGGATCGCGAGTTTGCAACAAAATCTCGATCGCCCTTCCCAATTGCCAAATCCGCTGTTTCGAGATTGGATTGTAAAATGCCATAACTAAATCCGCCTTTGCAGCCGCCGAAATCCGCTGTTCTATGACCTCCCAAGGCTTGAGAATATCCGAAAGCGAAAGCACACAAAAATCGTGTCCAAGGGGTGCTCCGATCGCAGCAGCGGCCGCCTGCATCGCAGAAATCCCCGGTGCTACTCTCAGATCGATGCCTTGCCATTCGGGTTTGCCGTCAGAGTCGATCGCCTCAAACACCGCCGCAGCCATCGCAAAAATCCCCGGATCTCCCGACGAAACCACGGCTACAGATTTGCCGGATGCAGCTAAATCTAGGGCAAAACGGGCGCGATCGATCTCTTCGCGGTTGTCGGAATCGTGCCTGTTTTGTCCTTCTCTCCGTGTTCCGGCTAAGTCTAGATAGAACTTGTAACCCACCCAATCGGTGGCTTCGCGCAAAATTTGCTTAACTTCCGGGGACATCCAAGGCGCGCCTCCGGGCCCGGTACCAACGATCGCCAGTTTGCCACGACTAATGCCGATCGCGCTTACATCAATCGGTTTTGCAGCCAGGGCGATCGCGCAACTAAAGGCGTTTGTGCGATCGTACCCGATTAATTGACTGTTTGCACCTGCTGCACTCAGGGCAATTTGGGCGGCTGTGACATCAAAATTGGCATTATATTCTATTAATTTAACTGAGTCGAATTCCACTAATTCGGGAAGATTCAAAAAACGCACGGGAACTTTAAAAAATTGACTAATTGCTTCTAAAGTTGGATTTCCCATCTCATGTTTTAAAGCAAAAAATCCGGCAACTGAGGCTGCTGCTAAATCTGCATTTTCTAAGATTTGCTGCACGAAGGAAACTGCTATTTCCGGCTCGATATCTGATAGCTGCGTGAGTGCAAATGCCACAATTTGCGGATGGTAAACTAAACAGTCGGCGGTTGGTACAATTGCTTTTTCCGTGACGCGGATGGTTAATTTGGCTGACGGGGCGATGGGCAAATTGCTCTCCAAAAGCCAGCTTGCTACTTCTTCTAGCTTTACTTTCGCCCCGGCGAGCAAATTTGAAATAAAAGTCTTCGCGTCCTCTGGATTCGCCAAATAATAGCCTTGGGGAGGACTCAGCAGCGCCGTGCGAAACCGGATATCTCCCGTCGTGGTGATGGCGGGCTGTACGCCGAGGGCTGCTGCAATTTCTCTGGCTAAGTCGTTGACTCCGTGTAAACCTCCCAGCAATGGTACAACGGCGCTTCCATCTTCGGCGACGGCTAAGACTGGGGGTTCGGCGCGTTTGTTTGACAGCAGCGGGGCGAGGGTGCGGATGATGATGCCGGCGGCGCAGATGGCGATGATTGGGGTTTCTGTTGCGAATAATTCCCGCAGTGTTTCGCCGAAGTTGCTAAAGTTGATGTCTGTGTCGGATGTGCGATCGACTAAACCGTAAATCTGGGAACCGGGGAAGACTGCGGAGATTGTTTTGGCGATCGGCAGGCTGTTTTGACCTAAGATAACTATTGCGGGAGTAACTCGATTCACGGTTTTATATATGGCTGTGTTTGGATTGGTTTAATTATTTTAATCTGTTGTTACTTCAATAAGACATATTTGACGAACCGCGAAGGCGCGAAGGAAGAGAAATAAAAGAAGTTGATCATATTTTGTGTCTATCAGTGGCACAGGCATCTTGCCTGTGAATTTATGGAATTATTTGATCATATTTTGTGTCTATCAGTGGCACAGGCATCTTGCCTGTGAATTTATGGAATTATTTGATCATATTTTGTG
>NZ_JAUBVX010000061.1:22501-37697 GCF_036706065.1 Microcoleus sp. A2-C3
TGTATCAGTGGCACAGGCATCTTGCCTGTGAATTTATGGAATTATTTGATCATACCAAATCTGGCTTTAATATCCCCTTTTTTCTTCAGTCGGCGGCGGCAGATATTGAAAAGATGACTGTGTGGTTTTTTGAGTTGATTTAATGTAGGGAGTCGTAATTATCAGGACACGGCAGTGCCGTTTCCCTACCTGTTAGGATTCTGCTGGCTGTTTTTGATTAAATTAGGTTAATTGCACCTCATAAGCTGTAGGGACAGGGTATTGCCGTGTCCTTGTTTCAAAACTGCCGCGTTCTTGTTGCAAAACTTCGAGAGTGCATCACAAACATCCTAGATAGTGTTTTTAGCTACATTCTGCAAAGCCGTCACCGTCAACAATGGTAGGTAAAACTACAACGGACAGCTTTGAAATCGGCTGGGAAATATTTTTTATGAAACCTCGAATCATTGTTTGCGGCTTGGGCCACACGGGACACAAGATTTTTTGTTTGTTAAGACAGCAAGGGGCGATTGTGGTTGGTATTAGCGATCGCCCAATTCGCAGCGAAACTTCTGAGGTGGTTGTCGGCAATTTGCAAGCAGCTTCTACCTTGTTGGCGGCTGGCATTCAAAAAGCCCACACTTTAGTAATTGCAGGTAATGACGATGCTGTGAATTTGGCAGTTTTGATGCAGGCGAGGATTCTCAATCCTCAAATTCGGATCATTAACAGATTGTTCAATACTAGCTTGGGCGACAGAATTGATCACACTTTGCCCGATCACACTTCCATGAGCGTTTCAGCTTTGGCGGCTCCGGTTTTTGCTTTTGCTGCTCTCGGAAATCAGGCGATTGGACAGTTGAGTTTGTTCGATCGCACTTGGCCGATTCACGAAGAGTATATCGATGAAGATCATCCCTGGCTCGATCGACAACTCAGCGATTTGTGGAACGATCGATCGCGAATGTTGATTTATTACCTCCCGGCTGCTAACAAAACTGATTTAGTATCGGCGGTGCTGGCGGGCCAGCAGTGTCAAAAGGGCGATCGGCTAATTGTAGCAACTGAGCCGACTCTCCGCAGCCCCCAAAAAACTTTAATTCAAAAATTCTTTAAAACCCTAACTAGCCTGCGCCGATTTCAGCAGCACAGCCAAGCGGTAATTGTGGTACTGACTCTGCTGGCTATGATTGGAATAGCTACTTCTACTTATATTTGTGTTGATGAAAATATCTCGATTGTCGATTCTCTATATTTTTCGGTAGGGATGATTACTGGGGCCGGAGGCTATGAAAAAGTTGCGGAACAAGCTCCACAAAATATTAAATTATTTACGGTGATGATGATGTTAGTTGGAGCGGGCATCATCGGCATCTGCTACGCCCTGCTCAACGATTATGTATTGGGAACTCGCTTTAGCGAATATTGGGATATAGCGCGAGTTCCGCAGCGCCATCATTACATTATTTGCGGACTCGGAGGACTCGGCATCCAAATTGCTAAAGAACTGCACAATAACGGTTATGATATTGTGGTAATCGAGCAAGATCCGAACAGCCGCTTTCTGAACACGGCTCGCTCAATGCAAATTCCAGTAATTCAAGGAAGTGCCAGTTTGTCTGCAACTTTGGAAGCTGCTAACGTTAAGCAAGCTGCTGCACTTTTGGCAGTTACTAGCAGCGATATGTCTAATCTAGAAATTGCCTTAACCGCTAAAGGATTAGCACCGAAACTATCGGTGATTGTCCGCAATCAAGACTCGCATTTTGCTCTGATGGTGCAGCAGGTTTTTGAGTTTGAAGGAGTTTTGAACCCGACGGAGTTAGCGGCTCCTGCTTTTGCGGCGGCGGCGATTGGAGGCAGAATTTTGGGCAACGGAATGACTGCTGAAAGTCTGTGGGTTTCCTTGGCCACATTGATTACACCAAAACATCCTTTCTGTGGCCAACAAATTCAAGATGCTGCTAAATCAGCAGATTTTGTGCCTCTTTATGTGGAAACTAATTGTCAAACTATTCACGGCTGGGATTTGTTCAATTGTTGTCTGAGTTCGGGGGATGTTTTGTATTTGACGATGCCGGCGAATCGCTTGGATCAACTGTGGAGAACGACTTCGGAATTAATTAAAACTTAATCGTTTGACGCAAGAATTTATAGCAGAAGGAAGAAGGAAGAAGGAAGAAGGAAGAAGGAAGGAAGAAGGAAGAAGGAAGAAGGAAGAAGGAAGAAGCAATCGACAGCATGGGTTTGGGGTATTAAGAACGTCCTAAACGTCGGGCGGGGTTGTTATATGTCGCCGATCGCCCAATTGGAACTCTAAACGTGATAAACTGGAGCCTGTATAGTAAATAAGACTTACGGCGAATCCTCAGAAACCCGGTTTCTGAACGCAAGTTCTAGTATAAATAACCAACAGACTCTCAATTAGTTGCGATTTAGCATGAGAAAATTTTTAGGATTAGTCGTGTTTGGGATGATAATGGCGATCGCCTCTGTAGCTGTGGCCGCTCAACCTTTGTCCGTCGCCTATCCTCCCGCCAACCACAAAACAATAGCCGATCGCATTTTTCTCATCGGTACAGCCCCCCCAACCGGACAAGTATCGGTAAATGGTAGCCAAATTGCGCGCACCGCAGCCGGTCATTTCGCCCCGACTTTTCCCCTGCAATTAGGCGAAAACGTCTTTACCTTGCGTTACGACAATCAGCAAGTTCAAATTAAGGTGACGCGGGAGTCAAATCAACCAGAAGTCCCCGCCGGATTGGCTTTTGCTAAAAATTCCCTGACGCCGAAAGTCGATGTGGCGAGTTTACCGGGGGAATATATCTGCTTTGGGGCGATCGCTCCGGCGAATACTCAAGTCGCGGTAAAATTAGCCGATGTTACTATTCCTCTAAAAGCGCGATCGCAAGTCGAACTCCCCGACAACAAATCTGTACTGTTAGGTGAAAATTCCCCGATTGCAAAAACTGGCATCGAACAGTATCAAGGCTGTGCTAAAACTCCTGAAAACTCCGTCTCATCGCAGAAAAAAGTCGATTTAGGAGTGCCATTATTTGAACTAACAATGAACGATAAAACTATCAGCCAACCAGGTACTGGCAAGATTTCTATTCTCTCTCCGACTGACTTAGAAATAGCCGAAGTAACAGCCGATCCTGGCGTCGCCAGAACCGGGGCGAGCACCGATTTTTCTCGGATGACACCGCTGCCCAAGGGAACGCGAGCAACAGTTATCGGGCGCGAGGGAGAATGGATTCGCCTCGATTACGGCGCTTGGATTAAAGCATCGGAAGTGCGAATTGTCAAGGATGCCGTGCCTGTGCGATCGATTATTCGCAGCGCCAGATCGCGTCAAGTTTCCGGTTGGACAGAGGTCTTATTTCCCTTAGAAATACCAGTCCCAGTCACCGTACAAGAAGGAGAACGGACTTTCACTTTAACACTGTATAATACCACCGCTCAAACTGACATTATTCGCCTAGACGATGACCCAGTAATTTCACGTTTAGCGTGGCAACAAATCTCGCCGTTGCAAGTACAATATACTTTCAATCTCAAATCTGCCCAGCAGTGGGGTTATAAGTTGAGATACGATGGCACAACTTTAGTGCTGTCTTTAAAACACCCGCCGGGAAATACAAGCAGCGCGGTGCCGAATTCGCCAGAAAAACCGCTGTCAGGAATCAAAATTCTCATCGATGCGGGACACGGTGGCCCGGAGGATTCGGGTGGTGTGGGCCCCACCGGCTATCGCGAGAAAACAGTGGCTTTAATTGTGTCGAAATTGGTGCGAGAGGAATTGGTAAATCGGGGCGCGAATGTGGTAATGACACGGGTGGAAGATGTCGATTTGGATTTGCCGCCGAGGGTGGAAATGATTCAAAAAGAAGAACCTGCGATCGCAATTTCGATCCACTACAATGCCTTGCCCGATAACGGCGATGCGATTAATACTAAAGGTGTCGGCGCATTCTGGTTTCACCCGCAAGCCCACAGTTTGGGAATGTTTTTGCACAATTATTTAGTTGCCAAGTTGAACCGTCCGAGCTATGGTGTATTCTGGAACAATCTAGCCATGACTCGTCCTGCCGTCACTCCATCTGTTTTAATGGAATTGGGATTTATGATCAATCCCGAAGAGTTTGAATGGATTGTGAATCCGACAGAACAGAAAAAGTTAGCTTCTGCCATTGCCCAAGGCATTACCGAATGGTTTGCCTCCGTCAAATAACAGTTCGATCGTTCGGACTTCAGTCCTTCCCAAAAAGTTAGTTAGCAATCAGCACTTCAGTCCTTCCAATCCCAGGAGATTAAATCAATGCTAAGTTTTTCTCAATCAAAAGCCTTTTTCATTGCAGCCGTATTTGCAAGTTTAAGTTTTTCACTTTACAGTTTTCCAGTTTTCGGTAAAGAGCAAAGTCTTTCCCCCCAAAAAGTAGAAGCTTTAAAAAAGCAAACTCAATGCTCTTTTATTACAGGTGAAGGCGGCACTGTTAACATTCGCAAAGGCCCCGGCAATAACTACCCAGTTGTAGCGAAACTCAAAAGAGGAGACGGAGTTCGGGCTGTCAGCAGACAAGGTAATTGGGTGAAAATTGCGGCCAAAACTTCTGGAACGGTTCCTAATGAAACTTTTACAATCCTTGACGGTTGGGTGAATAATCAATTTATTAATGGCTGTTCCGAAGATCAATTTGACAGGTGGCGGAAATAGGGAATTTAAAGCTCTATAATGATAGTGGTAGCTGGTTTTAGAGTATTAGTGTCAAGTCAAGACTAAAACCCTTGATAAATCTTGTTTGTAGCCGAAGCAAGATCCCCCTAGCTCCCTACAACCAGGCTACCCTGTACACACAATTTCTAAAAGCCTTGTTTAGCAAGACATAAGCCTCTAAATGCCAGGTTTTTAGATCGTCCAGGTTGTGATCAACTGTTTTGGCTTGTTGATAATAATTAATGGAAAATCAAGGATTTAAAAAATAAATTTCCATGACTTTCCGTCAGTTTAATTTCCAACTCGACTTGTGTGTACACCGTAGACTTCTTAAGGGGATACGAGGGGATATAGATTCTGGGAAAAGCGAAATTTATCAGAGGAGTTTAGTCTTAATTTGACACCAATACAATCCGTACTGTAACCTACATTTAAACCTAACAAAAAAAATAATGCACAAGATTCCTGTTACAGTGATTACTGGTTTTCTCGGTAGTGGCAAAACTACCTTAATTCGCCATTTATTGCAAAATAATCAAGGCCGCCGTATTGCTGTTCTAGTTAACGAATTTGGCGAAATTGGGATTGACGGAGAACTGCTGCGCGATTGCCAAGTTTGTGACGATGAAGAAAGTGTCAACAGTAATATTGTTGAACTCACAAATGGTTGTCTTTGCTGCACTGTTCAAGAGGAATTCTTGCCGACTATGCAGGAATTGTTGAAGCGCAAAGACCAAATTGATTGTATCTTAATTGAAACTTCTGGTTTGGCACTTCCTAAGCCTTTGATTCAAGCTTTTCGCTGGCCGGAAATTCGCACGGGCGCTACTGTCGATGGTGTGGTTGCTGTTGTTGATTGCGAAGCTATTGCTAGCGGTAATTTTGTCGGTGATATTGATGCTTTGATGGCGCAGCGGCAGGCTGATTCTAGTTTGGATCACGAAACTCCGATCGAGGAATTGTTTGAAGATCAATTGGCCTGTGCTGATATGGTACTGTTGACGAAGGTCGATCGCGTAAATGAAGAAACTCAACAGAAAGTTCAAACCTGGTTGCAGCAAGAATTGCGTCCGAGTGTGAAAATTGTTCCTTGCAAAGGTGGCGAAATTAACCCCGATGTGCTATTGGGATTTAATGCGGCGGTTGAGGATGATTTGGAGTCTCGCCCAAGTCACCACGACACTGAGGAGGAACATGAGCATGATGATGATATTAACTCGACTTTCTTTATTGCCGATCGCGCCTTTGAACCTGAAGCTTTAGTGAAAAAACTGCAATCGCTGATGCAGCAAGAGGAAATCTATCGGATTAAGGGATTTGTGGCGGTTCCTAACAAGCCGATGCGGATGGTGTTGCAAGGTGTGGGCGATCGTATAGAATATTTTTACGATCGCCCTTGGCAACCTTCCGAGCTCCGTCAAACCAAGCTGGTGCTGATCGGAAGAGAACTTGACTCTGCTAAAATACAGTCATTCTTGTAGTTGAATGCGGGTGATCGCTTTTTGTCATCAAGGGCGATCGATCTGCGATCATTCTACACTTTATACTATTTCTAACGTCAAAAGCCCGATCGGTTTATTAACAACTAACTGCATCCTGTCTAACCATTGCGAACCGATTAAAATCTCCGGGAGATCCTCTCCAACATGGACGGGAATAACAAATTCTTGACCGTCAATAATTACTCGACCTTCATAGAGGTCAAATAAAACATCTCCCCGCGCTGTCTGCATCTCGATTTCTCGGACAATTAAAGACCAATCTAAACCATCTAAATCTTGAGAATTAATCGCTATAAAACCTGTGGTAAAACCTGTATCTAGTAGCACTTCAACAGGAAAGCGCTCGCCATTAAATGCAATCAATTCAATCTCAAAAAACAACTCTCCGTTTTCCCCAAACCAACCTGATATCATATACTGCCACAGGTTCCTTTTTCATTGAGGCGAAACATTGTTAACATCACATTTTTATCGCCATAGTATTCTTTGATTTTTTGTGCAATGCCTAACAGTTTGGGATCTATCAAATACTCTTCACTGTCCGGCTCGATCGCAATAAACCAATTGTAATAGTCCCCGATCAGTTCCGGGCGAATTCGCTCAAATATTGCTCGACCGCGTAAACGGAGTTTAGTTTTTTCTGCTTTGTGTTTTGCTAATTCTTCTGGTGGTATAGTCCGAGAGATTCTACCCCGCAGCGCTTTTCGCTTTTCTGATAGCTGAGTCATGGTTTTTTTTAGATTAAATGTATAGATTGATTTATGATAGCCCACAAGTATTATTTTGTCTATTTTTGCTAAAACCCGCCCTTAAAGTCTTCAGCAAACAATTTATTAACATTTTTTAATATTGTTGCTGCTAGTAGCAAGTATGGTGTAAGATAGCGACAATGGTTATCATTGTACAACAAACGAGGTAAAGTATGGTGACTGCTGGGGCGATCGAATCAGTTCCCGTGACCGTTCTCACAGGCTATCTGGGTGCAGGCAAAACTACGCTACTCAACCACATTTTAACACAGAAACACGGCAAAAAAGTTGCAGTCATCGTCAACGAATTCGGCGAAGTAGGCATCGACAACCAACTCATCATTGATGCCGACGAAGAAATTTTTAAAATGAACAACGGCTGCATTTGCTGTACAGTCCGAGGCGACTTAATTCGGATTATCGGCAACTTAATGAAGCGGCGCGACAAATTCGACCACATAGTCATCGAAACTACAGGTTTAGCCGACCCCGCACCCGTAATTCAAACATTTTTTGTAGACGAAGATATGCGGGACAAATTGCTGCTGGATGCAGTTGTCACTGTCGTTGATGCCAAGCACATCTGGCAACATTGGGATGCAGAGGAAGTTCAAGAACAAATTGCTTTTGCTGACGTGGTTTTGCTCAACAAAACTGATTTAGTGACTGACGGAGAATTGGCTGAATTAGAAAAGCGAATTCGCGCCATGAATGCAATGGGAAAAATTCACCGTACTCAGAACGCTGAATTAGCAATGGATGCTTTGTTAGGCGTTAAAGCCTTTGACTTGAACCGAGCCTTAGAAATCGAACCAGACTTTTTGGGCGAACATGAACACGAACATGACGTAACAGTAACTTCCGTAGCAATAGTCGAATCCGGCGCTATTGACGGCAACAAATTTAGCGATTGGATTGAGGAATTGTTACGAACTCAAGGCCCGAATATCTTTCGGACAAAAGGCATTTTGAATATAGCTGGAAAAGACGAGCGATTTGTTTTTCAAGGAGTACATATGTTGTTCGATGGTCGGCCGGATAGAGCTTGGAAAGCCACCGAAACTCCGAAAAATGAACTCGTATTTATCGGCCGCAACTTAAACGAAACTCAATTGCGAGAGGATTTCCATCGGTGTCTAGTTTAACTGACATATTGAAGCATTTTTAATAAGCCTTTTAGGAACAGGCAAGATGCCTGTTCCACAAGAAGAAAATTCATCTCTTGTGGAACAGAATAGGCAAGATGCCTATTCCACAAGAAGAAAATTCATCTCTTGTGGAACAGAATAGGCCAGATGCCTGTTCCACAAGAAGAAAATTCATCTCTTGTGGAACAGAACAGGCAAGATGCCTGTTCCACAGGAAGAAAATTCATCTCTTGTGGAACGGGCATCTTGCCCGTTCTTAAGAAGAGTGCAACATCTCAGATTCAATAAATATGGGTAACAAAAAGACAAATAAAAGTGAACTAACCCTGCAATTTCAGGCTGAAGCCATGCTTTCTGACTACATAACTGCTGTTACGTGGTCGCCGGATGGCGCAACTTTAGCAGTTTGTTCCGCTGCGGGCGAAGTGATGCTGGCGACAGGGGAAATTAATAAATTGTCTTTGCAACCGCTGCAAAGTGCCACGGGTAAATCGGTAGATTGTTTATCTTTTTCTGCCGATAGTCAATTCTTAGCTGCGGGCGGACAAGATGGAAAAGTGCAAATTTGGAGGGTTAATTCTGGGGAGTTAATCGCTAATTTGGACAATCACCGTGTCTGGGTTGATAAATTAGCTTGGAGTCCCCACTGCAATCAGTTAGCTTTCAGTATGGGCCGCTGTGTTCAAGTCTGGAATGCTGATGATCATATTGTGGAAGTAACGCTGAATTTCGAGTCATCATCTATCCTAGATTTAGCATGGCATCCGATTGTTCAATACCTGGCAGTTAGCGGCTATCAAGGTGTTAAAGTTTGGAGTGGCGAAGACTGGGACGAAGACCCGGAAATTTTATCAGTACCGTCTGTAACAGGTGCAATTGCTTGGTCGCCACAAGGGGAATATTTAGCCTGCGGCAATATGGATAATACTCTAATTGTTAGTGAATGGGGCAACTTGGAACCGTGGGTAATGCAGGGTTTTCCGGGGAAGGTTCGGGAGTTGGCTTGGTCGGATCAAATTAATTCTTTGGCACCTTTGTTGGCTGCTTCGAGTTCTCAAGGTGTTTCTGTTTGGGCAAGAGATGCTGATGAAAGTGTCGGTTGGGAAGGTTGGGCTTTAGAAGTTCATGAAAATGTGGTAAGTGCGATCGCCTTTCAGCCTAACACATTTTTATTAGCTTCCGCCGCCGCCGACGGTCAACTTTGTTTGTGGTACGAAGCAGAACAATTGCTGCAAATTCTAGAAGGTGCAGAGGCTGGTTTTTCCTGTCTCGCATGGCATCCCGATGGTCAGTTTCTCGCGGCTGGTGGCTGTGGTGGCGAATTGGTGGTTTGGTCGAAATCTATGCGCGGCAAGGGGTTCGGGCGGGGTTGAGCTCGTATGACGACCGATCGCACTCCAAGTTGCAAAAACATCAACAATTGAAAACTTGCACTTTACTGAAGGCTAGATTAATATAACATTTTAGTGGCTGCATTATCCTTAAGGGCGATCGACAATTATGACCGAACAGCAATTTCTCGAACAACTCAACAGCATTCTCGACCAAAACCACCTGCTGAAACACCCGTTCTACCAAATGTGGAACGAAGGTAAACTCGACCTCGCAATGCTGCAAGAGTATGCACAAGAATACTACCTGCAAGTCCACAACTTCCCCACCTACGTTAGCGCTACGCACGCCGCCTGCGACGACATCAAAATTCGTCAAATGCTCCTCGAAAACCTGATAGAAGAAGAGCGAGGCGCTGCAAATCACCCTGAACTGTGGCTGCGCTTTGCCGAAGGTTTGGGTTTAGACAGAAACGCTGTTCTTTCACACGAACACTTAGAAAAAACTACAGAATCCGTCCGCATTCTCAAAGACTTAGCGCGCAGCGAATCTCCCGTCAAAGGTTTAGCTGCCCTTTATGCTTACGAAGCACAAATCCCCGAAGTTTCTACAACCAAAATTGCTGGTTTAAAGGAATTTTACGGCATCGATTCACAAGCTGCTTTGTCTTTCTTTCAAGTCCATGAAAAAGCCGACGAGTTCCACTCGCAAGCCACCCGCGAAGCCCTGTTACAGCTTTGCAAAACTGAAGAAGCACAGCAAGAAGCGCTGTTAGCTGCCCAAAAAGCAACTTCTGCTCTTAATTTACTGCTTGATGGTGTTTACGAAACCTATTGTCAAGCTAAGTAAGCTTCAGTTGACAGTTGACAGTTGACAGTTGACAGCTTCTTTCTGGTAAAAAACGCATATTTGCAGGGCGGGTTGAAAAGCATTGGTGTCAACTTACTGTCAAACGTAGTAATAACTTTCTTGTTTGACGACTGGCCCAGCTCCCCCCTAGCCCCCCTTAAAAAGGGGGGAACCGGAAAATATCAAAATTCTCCTTCAAAAGGAGAGAGTCGGATAGAATCAAAGTCCCCCTTCTTAAGGGGGATTTAGGGGGATCTAGACTCAGCTAGCAGCGAGATTTATCAAAATGTTTACACTGAATAGGACTATTCTCCTTTCTTTCTGGTCAAAATTCCTTGACTGGGACTGAATAGCAAAGCCATTAAAAATAATCCAAACACAACTAATACAATTGCCGCACCAGATGGCATATTAAAATAATAGCTGAAATACATCCCAGTTACACTAGCTATAATTCCAATTATAGCACCAAATCCCATCATTAAGTGTAACTCTTTTACCAACAAATACGCCGTAATTCCAGGCCCGATTAACAGCGAAATTACTAACAGCGCCCCCACAGTTTGCAAACTCGCCACAATCGTTAGTGTAATCGCCGAAATCATCCCCAAATAAATCAAGTTTACAGGTAAACCGGATGCTTGCGCTCCCAGCGGGTCGAACGTATAGAATAGCAGTTCTTTGTAAAAGATTTTAACCGCCACCAAAATAATCACTGTTATGAGGAAAGTCTGCTGCACATCAGACGGTGCAACTGACAATATATTGCCGAACAGAAACCCGTCTAAATCTAATTTTGTCGTCCGTAATAGGCTAATCAATGTGACGCTAATTGCTAAGAATGTAGACAAAATCAATGCCATGATTGCATCAATTTTGAGCCGCGATTGCGATTGAATCCATGCCATAATTACGGCGCTGATGATTCCTGAGATAAACGCGCCGATGGAAATATTGAAACCTAAAGAAAAGGCAACGGGCAATCCTGCTAATACTGAATGGGCAATCATGTCTACCATCATTCCCATTTGCTGTACAATTAGGTATGAGCCGACTACGGCGCAGACAATTCCTAGCAAAATGCCGACGGCGATCGCATTTCGCATGAACTCGAATTTGAGCGGCTCAATTAGTATGTTTAACATTTATAGAGGAAGGAAGAAGGAAGAAAGAAGAAGGAAGAAGGAAGAGGTAGCTGTAGGGTGTGTCGCCCTTGAAAAATTATCAAGGGAAATCGACAATCTCGTAGCGACGCACCCTACGATGAAAATAATCCCATTTTGCTCAGGCAGAAACTAAGCTTAAATCGTATCCATAGGCTTTTTGAATATTAGCGGCGGTGAGAACTTCTCGGCTGGAACCAGCGGCAATTAATCCTTTGTTGAGTAACAATAAATTATCGTATTTTTTTAAGGTTTCGCCTAAATCGTGGCTGATTACTAGCAATGTTTTATTTTCGGCTTTGAGTTCGGCAAAAATATCGAATATAATCTCTTCTGTTGCTTTGTCGATCGCATTAAAGGGCTCGTCGAAGAAGAATAAATCGGCTTGTTGGGCGATCGACCTTGCTAAAAATATCCGCTGCTGCTGTCCCCCGGAGAGTTCGCCAATTTGCCGATCGCGCAAATCCCACATTCCCACCCGCAGCAAAGCCGCTTTCACCAATTCCCGCGACTGCTTCGAGGGAGTCCGAAACCAACCAGTCTGGACAGTCCGCGCCATCATCACCGCATTCCACACCGTAATCGGATAATCCCAGTCAATTTGCGATCGCTGCGGCACATAGGCCACCCGCGATAACTGTTCCTTCAACAACCGCCCCTGATATTTTACCAAACCCCGACACGCCGGGATCAATCCCAGCATCGCTTTCACCATCGTGCTTTTCCCCGCGCCGTTGGGGCCGAACACCCCCGTTAACTGTCCGGGTTCTAACTGGAAATTCACGTTGTTAAGGGCCGAAATTCCTCGATAATTCACAGCCAAGTCTTGCACTTCTAACATAATTCGAGATTTTGAGAACCATTCTTGTTCGTAGCTACTACAATAGGATAACTCTAAAAGTAATAACGATTATCGTTCCAAAGGTGAAATGTTAAAAAAATTGTCTGGAAAAACTGGCAGATTTTGCAGTACGGCTGTTTTGGCGATCGGTTTCGGGTTGGTTGGGTGCAGTGTTGGGCCCCAAGCCAGCAATTCCACGCCCCAGAGTAAGGGCGCGAACTTGCCGAAAGTCGTCGCCACCACTGGCGTTATCTGCGATATAACCAAGGAAATAGCCCAAAGTTCGATCGACACCACCTGTCTAATTAAGCCCGGAGAAGACCCCCACGCCTACCAAACCAAGCCAGAAGACCGCAAAGCCATTGAAACGGGCAATTTGATTTTATACGGCGGCTACAACCACGAACCCAGCATCATTCAATTAATTAAATCCAGCAGTAATCTCGCACCGAAAATCGCCGTACACGAACTCGCCGTTCCCAAACCGCTAATGGGGGAACACGAGCACGAACACGGGGAAGAAAAAGCCGAAGATAAACCCCACGCCACCGACGAAAAAGTCCCTAACCCTCACATTTGGCACAATCCTCAAAATGGCATCCGCATGGTAGAAACAATTCGCGACGAATTGAGTAAAGTTTCTCCAAAAAATGCTCAATTTTACACCACAAATGCCGCTAAACTAACAAATGATTTAGCCAAAATAGATACTTGGATTAAAGCACAAATTGCGACAATTCCGGCAAACCAACGCAAATTAGTCACAACTCACGATGCGCTTAGTTACTATGCCGATGCTTACGGGTTAGAAATTGCTGGAGCTTTGCAGGGAGTGACAACAGAGGAACAGCCCACAGCCGCCAGAATTGCCGAATTATCATCACAAATTAAGACCGCAGGAGTGCCGACAATTTTTGTAGAAAATACAACTAATCCGAAGTTAATGGAGACTGTAGCGAGGGAAGCAAATGTCAAAATTTCGGACAAAGAACTTTATAGCGACGAGTTGGGCGGCCCTGGTACGGGCGCTGATACCTATGAAGGAATGCTGAAAACTAATACTTGCGCGATTACTACTGGCCTGGGCGGCAATTGTACTCCGTTTGCAGGAGAAGCAACACCACTTCCTAAACCGTAGAAAAAGCCGGCGGTTGAAACCGCGCCTAGACAAACAAAAACCGCCGACGCGGTTTGAAGACGGTTAAAATTATATTATTTTCTTTACACTGCGTCGGCGGACTAGCCTTCAAGAAGGCTAATGCCTACGTTTTTATAGGCTCGGTTTCAACCACCGTCTTATCTGCGATGAATTTAAGGTGAATTTTCTTCATCGGTAGTGGGTGGTTTTTTGCCAATTCCCAACTGCTTCTTAGAGGATTTTAAGTCTTTCCAAAGCGCCTTAATATCTTTATAAGCTTTCTCCGTGCTAATTTTCCCGCCTGTTTCCAGCGAGCAAATGTAAGTTATTTTCTGAGCAAATTCCTGCAAGTTGGCATCAAAGGCCAAGTTTTCTGGCGTGAAATCTCCGTAGTAGCGACTGCGAGGATGTAAAAAATCTTCCCGTTCTTTCATTGCCCCCTCCTAATTCAACTTTTGGTTCTGTCTTTGCTATTAATAGCAGTATTTGCACTTAGTATTGCGGCGCTAACTTACTTTTATTGTATTCCGCTGGTAACAATTGTGCTTTTTCGCTGTGTACTTAGCCTATTAAGGCAATTTTAACCTTTAATTACCCGGATTTTAACCTTAGTTTAACCTAAAAGCACAAAAATTGGGAGATGCGCTGTTGGCATCTCCCTTTAGATAGATTTTACAGGGGTTCCTTAACCTATTCTGAAGCGGAATATTTATTTGTGGCACTCGCAACCGGTGTGGCCGCAGCCGGTGCCGTTGGGGTGGCCGTCAGCGCAAGCACTGGAACAGTATGATTTGCCACTTTTTTCGACGGCTTCAGTCAGGCTGACAACGCACAAGCAAGAAGGACAGGCGCATTTTATTTGGGTGACGGTAGTCATTTTGGATTCTCCTGGTGGATGATCGATACATACATCTGAACATATATTCAGATGTATGTCAAGGGAATGTAAAAACTTTGTTACAAAAGATGGGTCGATCGCGCTAAGATGAAAATGAGAATTAAAACCAGCCGATCAAAGATGTCACCAAACTCTGCTGTTAACGGAGCGATCAGTCAGCCTCACCAAGAGAACGATACACCAACGTGCGATCGCGCGCACCTAGTTGACTGTTCGCGGGTCGGGGACATCCAAACACAAGTGCTCAACACGGCAAAAGCTCAGCGAATGGCAGAGTTTTTCAGTCTTTTGGGAGATGCGAACAGGCTGCGGCTGGTGTCTGTGTTGGCAAAACAAGAATTGTGCGTGTGCGATTTGGCGGCGACTTTGGGAATGAGTGAATCGGCAGTATCGCACCAGTTGCGGGCGATGCGGGCGATGCGGTTGGTAAGTTACCGCAAGGTTGGCAGACAGGTTTTTTATAGTTTACTCGATCGGCACGTTTTGGAACTTTACCGAGCAGTCGCCGAACACTTGGACGAAGAATCGTGAACTACCAGACACTGACCGATACGGCGGCGAGCGTGCTGGCTTCTTGTCTCAACGGGAACAGCGTCTAGCAAGACCGAAATCTTACTCTTGACGACTTACATCCCCTCCACAAGCAGAAGCGCTAGTTCCTAACGCCAGAATCCGCAAGGCTTCATTTCTTATATTGATTGCTGCATTTACATCGCGGTCATGGTGCGTACCACAATGCTTACAAGTCCATGCCCTAACATCAAGAGTCAAATTGTCAGCTCGATTTAGGCAAACATGGCAAGGGGTGCATCTCACTTTGGCAAATACATCAAATTGAAAGTTGACCGTTGAGATAAGCACAGCGAAGAGAAAGGATAGA
>NZ_JAUBVX010000062.1:0-37513 GCF_036706065.1 Microcoleus sp. A2-C3
GAGGTACTGGTACTCAGCGCCAGGAGCTTCATTTTTCTATTCTCAGTACCGCTTAGACCTTAACCGAGAAGTATTGCGATAACTCTTCTCGGATGGCGAATCACAGCGATGGTTTTAGTAAGACTGGAAAAGCCCAGAAACCGCATATTTCTCCGACATCACATCGCCCAGCGCCATCCGCCCGCTAGCAAAACCCAGAAGGCTTCAGTTTTTCCAGATGTCGATCGAGTTTGAGCGCACCAAGTATTAATTTTTATGTCGTTTTCGTACTATCGAGATCAATTTGTGATACTATAATTATGCTGTCTAATTATATAAATTTAAACACCTATCCATATCGTCAAAAAATTGACAATTAAAAGATAAAAGCAGATTTTTGTCGGAAATTGATTCGATTCCTTGCCGTTCCAAACATCTGCCCAATGGTGTTAATTATTATATCTACGTGGAAAATGTCAAACTTTTTAGCCGATTTCGCGGGTAAGTTAAACAGGTGCTGCTGTCGTTGGTGGCGATCGCCAAAATGGCAGAGATGAGAAGGCAATACCAGCACGATCGGTAGCCCAGGTGTGATCCGAAATTGTAAAATTTTGGTAAAGTTATGGCGCGAGCTGCGGTGAAGCTCAGCGATACCAGAAAAAGTTGGCAGAGTCCCCCAGAAACCCGGAATACAAGCAGAACACAGCCGACAGAAATACAGTCGCATACAACTCTCTCTTCAGTTAGTAAAATAACTTTTGCAGCCGGCACAAGATATGAATTTAGTTATTTTTGTATACTATGTGAAAGTAGTGACAACTATTGGCAGGAAATAGAGCCAACCAACCCAGAATCTCCTGTGATATCCTGAAGTCAAGGGTGAAAGTATCAAGCAGAAGGCTCGCAGAATCAAGCTGATTTTACCAAAAAAATATGAAAGAGGTCAACATGGAAAAAGAACAGGACGCTCATATCGTACCAATTAGCAACCAGAGCAGACAGGTGCAGCAATTTCCCGTTGACGAGGGAGAAGAGTTAAGCGGGCCGCCTCAGAAAGGATTGAATCTCAAGCCCTTGTTTAGAACTCTTGGGCGACAAGCCCTAGTCATCATTGGGATTGTCGCTCTAGCAGGCGGTGGAATTTATTTTCAGATCAAGCAAAGCAAAAAAACATATCAAGGCGATTTTCGGCTGCTAGTGGAACCCGTGACAACGGAGGCAAGAATTGCTGACCCCGCTGCTCTCGCCAATCGCAGCGAGGGGGGGGGAGTGCCCAGTCGAGATTTTTTTAGTTTGGACTACGCAACTCAACTGCAAATTCTCCAGAGTCCTCAGATGCTATCGGCTATTACGAAACAAGTCCAAAAAAAATATCCAAAAATGACCGAGGAACTTCTTCAAAAAGGATTAGTCGTTTTGCGCCTCGGAGAGAATGAGTTGACGCTAACTAAAATTTTGGAAATTCGTTTCCTGGGCAATGAACCTGAATTAATTAAGTTTGTTTTACAAGAAGTTAAAAAGAAATATTTAAAGTACAGCCTTGACGAACGCAAGAGTCGTATTGGTGAAGGTGTTAATTTTATTGAAAACCAGCTTCCTGGACTTAGCAAGCGCGTAAATGACCTGAAGTCGGAGTTACAGGTGATACAGCAGCAGCAAAAAATTACCGATCCTAAAGAACAAGGCGCGCAATTGATCGTGCAAGTTCGCGCCGTAGAAACTTTAGAGTTAGAAACTCAAAGGCTGCTCCAGGAACAGAAAACGCTGTACGCTAATTTGCAAAAGCAATTAGATTTTACACCAAATGAAGCTATTGCCGCTTCAGCTTTAAGCGAAGAACCTCAATATAAAGAGTTGCTGACCAAGGTTAAGGAAGTAGAAGGTCAGATTGCTATAGAAACAGCTCGTTTTAAATCTGCTAACCCGATAGTGGAAGCTTTAGAGCGCAAGCGGGCAAATTTAGTAGCTTTGCTCAACCAGCAAACGGAGCGAATTTTGGGGCAAAATTTAGTAGGCCCTCAAGCCAATGCTAAAGTTCAGAATTTTCAAAATTCGATTCGCATAGGTTTGATCAAACAATTGGTTGATACTGCTAACCAAGTTCAAGTTTTAGAAGCTCGCAGTCAGGCGATCACCCAAACAAAAAATGATTTGAGCCGACAAGCAAGAGAATTTCCCAGTATAGCTCGTCGCTACAACGAACTGCAACAGCAATTAGACATAGCAGCCCGCACCCGCGATCAACTTTTAACTCAGCGAGAAACTCTGCGCGTCCAAGCAGCTCAAAGCCAAGTACCTTGGGAAATAATTTCTGAGCCGCAGATACCGCGAGAGCCTAAGAGTGGCGAATATATTCCCGTGGCCTCGAAAAATGCCAACAAATTTTTCATGGCAATTGTTGGGGGGCTAGTTTTGGGTGTGGCCGTGGCTATCCTGATTGAAAAGTTCCGCAATATTTTCTACTCTGCTGATGATGTTAAAGATGCGTTTGATCCACCTTTATTGGGAGTGATTCCTCGGGACAAAAATGCTAAAAAATTTCCGCCTTCTATTGCTAATGCCTATGCTTATCTTGAAGGAAAAGAGGGGGATAAAAAAATAGCTTCCGAATTTATAGAAGCTTTTGACTCTCTTTATACTAATATCCGTTTTCTTTCTTCAAATCGAACTATTGGATCTTTGGCAGTTGGTTCGGCTACAGTTGGCGAAGGCAAATCTACCGTTGCTTTAAACCTAGCCCACGTCGCAGCGCTGGCGGGCCAGCGAGTGCTGTTAGTAGATGCCGATTTGCATTCGTCCAGCTTGCACTTGCTCTTGGGACTGCCTAATATCAAGGGATTGAGCAACTTGCTCGACGACAGTAAACACGAACCCAATGAAATTATCCAGCGATCGCACCTAGCAGATAATCTGTTTGTATTAACTGCCGGTCTTCCTGTCCCCGGTACTGCCAGACGGCTTGCCTCATCTCAGATGCAGTATTTGATGGAAGAACTGCACGCAACATTTGACTTAGTTATCTATGATACGCCGCCGCTGGTTGACAGTAAAGATGCCAATTTTTTAGCGGCGCGCACCGATGGAATACTGATGGTTGTATCAGTTCGCCAGGTCAAGTTTTCTGTAGTCAAAACAGTTTTCAGTCAATTAGAAAATTTTGGCATACCCTGCTTGGGCACCGTTGCGAATCACCCCACCAAAGGCAAGAAGTATCAAGTATCTAAATCATCACTTGTGGAAGATAAAAATGAATATTTGAATTTTGTACCAGTAGAGTCTGGCATCCGCAAACTAGCTCCCAAAAAAGAGTGAGAGCAAAAAAGATGACGGCGGACTAATTCTCATCCTGGTTAATAGGAAATGTTACGGTAAAATTAGTCCAGCCATTGCTGCTTTCAACCTCAATTTTTCCCTGCAACTGTTCGATAAGTTTTTGCACCAAAGCTAAACCCAAACCTGTACCTCCTTGTTTCCAGGGATCGGCGTTGGGAACTCGATAAAATTTCTCAAAAATTCGAGGCAATTCCTCTATCGAAATAGACGATTGATTGCTGAGTGTAAATTGAATTTCGGAAGCCAGAACACTTGCTTGTCGCGGATTTTTCTCGATTCTTCCTTTTTCCCAGTCTCTCTTTTTGCACTCAACTTTCAAAGAGATTTCGCCGTCATTGGCAGTATATTTACAGGCATTGTTGAGGAGTTCTGCTAAAATTCGTCCTAAACTAGCGCGGTTGGAACTGATCGTGGGGAGGTGGCGATCGCACTCGACTCGCAAATGCTGGTGGCGGTTCTGGGCCCTGGTGTAAAATGGCTCGATAATCGCAGGCAGCCAGATTTCTAAGTTTACTGGTTCGAGGTCGATTGGACAAGCTGCTGCTTCGAGCCGCTGCAAATCTAGCAAAGCATTAATCAAATCGGTTTCTCTAGTACATTCTGTTTCTAAAATTTCTAAATAAATCTGGCGCCGGTCTAGTGTGGGAGAAATTTTCAGCATATGAATAGCCATTTTCATGTTAGCTAAAGGCGTCCGCAGTTCGTGAGAAACTGTGCTGAGAAATTCATCTTTGAGGACGTTTAAATGCTGGAGTTCCTGAATTTTTTGTTGCAATTCGGCGGTGCGTTCTTGGACTTGGCGTTCGAGGTCGGTGTTGAGATTTTGTACTTGCTGGTAGAGTTGGGCTTGCTGAATGGCGATCGCGATTTGAGTTGCCAGTTGCAGCAGCAAATCCAATTCCGAAGCCTGCCACTGCCGGGATTTGGAACACTGATGGACGCACATCATCCCCCACAAATTGCCGTCTTGCAAAATTGGTACAATCAAATAAGCTTTGATTTGGGCTTGCTGCCACCGCGCATATTTTTCGGGACTTAAACTAGCTTGGTCGATGTCTGAGACGGCATAAATCTCCTGTTCGATCGCAAATGCAGATTCTTGCCAAATATTATCTGGCATGGTTTCTCCCAAGATAGAAGACCACTTGGGGGCAACGGATTCTGCCACAAAAATGCCGAAATTGCTCGACTCCCAACGCACTATCGCTACTCTGTCGGCGTGCAAAACTTGCCGAACCTCATCGACGCTGGCGTTGAGAATTTCTTCGAGGTTTAAGGATTGGTGAATCCGCAAGGAAATTTGAGTTAACAGCCGATCGCGCTGCACCTGTTCGTGGAGTTTGGCAGTTCGTTCGCGCACCTGCTGTTCCAATTTAGCATTGCGGCTTTGCAGCAGTTCCAATTTTTCCGATTGCAGTTGATAAACCGACTGCTGCAACTGTTTGACAACTCGGTACATTTCTGTCGGGTCGAGGACTCTGAGCAAGCTGGTTTGGGTAATAATTCCCAACAGTTCTCCACGTCCCCCGCACACCACCAACCGCTGCACTTGTTGCTGCTGCATTTGTTTGTGCGCCGTCCACAGGGAATCGGAAGGTTCCAGAAATTGCAGGGGAGTTCTCATGACTTTTTGAGCTGGGGTTTGCTCGAAATTCAGTTCGAGAAACTGTGCCTGCACGATGTCGTATTCGGTGACAATTCCTTGGGGTTGGTGAAAGGAATAGTGAAAAATGGAGGTAGAGTCATCTTTGGGCTTCTCCATTGTCAATTCTTTGTTTTTTGTAATGACTACACAACTGACTTGATGCTCAGACATCAGTTCGGTTATGCTCAGCAGCGAGGCGGTGTGGGGCGCTGTAATTGGCGTAGTCATCAATTCTGCTACCCGCCGCAATTTGAGAATGTTGGAAGGTTGCAATACTTGGCGAATTCTTTCTCGTGTCAGCACTCCTACCAAGTGCCGGAATTGATTGACGATCGGCAAATAGCGAATTCGGTGCTGGCGAAATAACGATAAAGCGGTAAACACGTCTTGGTCGTCGGATTCTGTGAGGGAAACCGACACCGGGGACATCACTTCGGAAATTGGTATTTTGTGGAGGGCCACTTTTTGCAGGCTGTTTATTTTGCCAGAAGCAATCAGCCTCACTAAGTCGGCGGGGGTTAAGATGCCGATTAACAACCCGCGGCTGGGGTTTTCGGATAAGTTGCCTGTGGTGATAGTCTGCTGGTTCTGCACGACGAGGACGCAGCGGGCCCGCACCTTGTCCGGCGGGGATGTTTCGGTCATGGCCCCCTTGTCTGAGGGTAAAGGCCCTTTGACTAGGAGACAACTGTTTTGCAACTGACTCATCAGGGCGATCGCCACTGCTAAGGAAGTTTCTGGGCCGGCAGTTAGGGGGTAGCGGTCGATCGCTTGTTCTAAGGCTGAGGAATAAAAGGGCGGGTGATAAAAGGACATAGTTAATTGCAGGTTGTCGGAGAGCGGCTAATACCATTTTCAAATTTCGATTTCCGATGGTAATCGCTTATTGCATAAGGGTTTGGAGCTTCCCTAAAGTTGCATTGTTTTGTGAAAATGGTATAACAATCGGGCAAAGCCTTAGGGAAGGGGCCAAACACCTCGCCTGTGCTTGAATTTTAAATAATAGACTTTCTAATTTATTATTTTCATATTAATAGTCTCACTAATCCGTAATTTCACTGAGTTCAAATCATGGGGCGGTTTTTACTGCCTGCTTTTAACCGGAGACTCACTTATAATCAAAATAACCAGAATGTAAAGTTTTACTACAAGATTTACCGATAATGACAACTTTAAGCTTAGAGCAAATTGCAGCCAAGTTAGAAAGCGAAAATTCAGCCGATCGCATGGTGGCTTTGGCTAACTTGCGAAACGTACCGGCGGCTGAGGCTGTACCTTTGATTAAAAAGGTGTTGAACGACGAAAGTTTGCAAGTGCGATCGATGGCTGTGTTTGCTCTAGGAGTCAAACCGACAGCAGAGTGTTATCCCATTTTAGTCAAATTACTAGAAACTGACCCGGATTACGGCATTCGCGCTGACGCTGCTGGTGCTTTGGGCTATCTGGAAGATATCAGAGCTTTTGAGGCTTTGGTACGGGCTTTTTATGAAGATACTGAATGGCTGGTGCGCTTTAGTGCGGCGGTTTCTCTGGGAAATCTCAAAGATCCGCGGGCTCGCGACGTGCTGCTGAAAGCTCTCGAATGCGAGCAAGTGGTGATCCAGCAGGCGGCGATTTCGGCTTTGGGGGAAATTAAGGACATTGGGGCGATCGATCGCATCCTCAACTTTGCTCAGTCGGAAGATTGGCTGATCCGCCAGAGGCTGGCTGAAGCTTTGGGGAATTTGCCTAGTGTTAAAAGTGTCTCTGCTTTGAAATACTTAGAAAAAGACAGCAATTCTCAAGTATCTCAAGCCGCAACAATTTCTCTCGATCGCCTTTCCAAAGCAGAAGGGTAAAATGTTGTAGAGGCGGGTTCACCAAAAATCTGTAATTTAAGCAATAAAATCAGATCGACCCGCCCCGATTGCGATATTTTAAATAAGTTATTAGACTTGAATTTCATAAATTTTTTATAAGTGAGAACAACCGCAGATGAAGGACAGATTAACACAGATAAACGCAGAGGTTTTTCAAGACAAGATAGTGAATGAGTGCTAGAGGTTTTTTGATTGTTTTTGGAGAGTAATTTAAATGCCGTACAGTCAATTTAGCGTCGAACAAATTAAGACAAATTTTGGCATAATTTTTAATAGAACGGTTGGTTTGTTTGGCGATATTCCCGAAATAAAGCCAAGCAAATTTTTGCAATAAACTTTGCAATTCAATCTACCTTTAGCACTAGAAATTAATTCAGATAAAGCTCGATCGGAGCTAATTATCGCGCCGATATTAGTTGAGATCAAAAAACGGCTGCCGGAACGGATGAGTTTATTTTCAGGTCGAGAATTTAATGTAGACCCTGCTAGGGGTTTGAGCGGTTATTGCGATTTTCTCATTAGCCGATCGCCCGAACAGCTTGTCATAGAATCCCCAGTAATCGCCTTGGTTGAAGCAAAAAATGATAATATTCAATCCGGCCTAGGAGAGTGCATGGCAGAAACGATCGCAGCACAAATCTTTAACGAGCGTCACGAAAATGATATTCAGACAATTTATAGAGTTTTGACAACTGGGAGTATCTGGAAATTCTTTAAGCTAGAACGAATTGCGATCGAAATTGACACAGACGAACATTTTATCAAAAATGTTGCTAAAATCCTCGATATCTTAATAAATTTTATAGAGTCTTGAGTTAAACTAGAATTTATTATTTAAGCTGCGGCGTGCAAATCGCAAGTTAAAATAGTTGTTGATATCCTTTAACCAAAGCCAGCCATGAATCAAGCGCCGAATCCTTTTAACTCAAATCCATCCAATCCGCTAGACCCCTTGGAGCAAGAACTTGACGAGCAAGGTGAAGAATTGCCGAGACAGTACCACCCAGCTACTAAAAAAACTCTGCAAAAAGCCTTTCTCATCCTGATAGTTGTCGGGGTAGTTATTGGGGGAATTCTATCTGTAGGGGTAATTTCGCTGATGCAAAAAGCCGGACTCACTGATGTGCCGGCGCGGGTACAGACTCCGAAGTAATATTCTGTCGGAGGGATCTCTCGATGCTAAATGCACCAATTTTCTGGGATTAAGCTTGAGAAACGATGATGTTTTGTATGGATTTTTTCAAAATAATTGATGCTTAAAAATTCTACGGCTGCGCCCGATCGCATTCCACAGCGACAGATTTCGGAAAAACTGGTCTCCGCAGGCTTTCACGCTCTTTCTGACCCCCTACGGATTCAGATTTTGGAGTTGCTGCGGGAACAGGAGTTGTGCGTTTGCGATCTGTGCGATCGGCTTTCTGTCCCTCAGCCTAAACTCTCGTTCCACCTCAAAACCTTAAAAGAAGCCAGTTTAGTTCGCAGCCGCCAAGAAGGCCGCTGGGTCTACTACAGCCTCAATTTAGCTCAGTTTGTCGCCCTGGAACAGTACCTCGCCGAGTATCGGTACTTCAGCCAGATGCTGCCGGCGCGCCCTTGTGCTGACTAGGGTTGACCCATCAATATTTCTTAATATGTTTATTGCCTGTTTGTCTTCCCTCATACTTGACATATCAAAATTTATTGATATGATTTGAGTATACCCCTTAGTTATGGCATTGGGTGAGGTCAATGAACTCAGCAGCAAAGCCCAAGGTTTTCGCACTAAGTATAATTGCTTTGACAATAGGTGCGATCGGGCTCCTCAACTCCTGCGGACAAGTCCAGTCGCAAGACTCGCAAAGCATTAAAATTGACGGTTCCAGCACTGTGTATCCAATTACGGATGCGATGGCCAAAGAATATCAAAATACGCATCCCAAAAAAGCACAAATTACTGTTGAATTTTCCGGCACTGGCGGTGGATTTAAAAAGTTTTGTGCTGGCGAAACTGACATCAGCAACGCCTCGCGACCCATCCGGGCCGAGGAGATGGAAGCTTGCAACAAAGCTGGTATCCGCTACTACGAATTGCCGATCGCATTTGACGCCCTTACAGTAGTAGTCAATCCCAAAAATGACTGGGCAAAAGACATTACTGTAGATGAATTGAAAAAGATTTGGGAACCAGGAGCCCAAGGAAAAATTACTAGCTGGAATCAGATTCGACCAAATTGGCCAAATAGACCTATAACCCTCTACGGTGCAGGCAAAGATTCCGGTACATTTGACTACTTCACAGAAGCCATAGTAGGTAATGCTAAAGCCAGTCGCACCGACTATACAGCTAGTGAAGATGACACAGTTTTAGTGCAGGGAGTTATTAAAGATGAAAATGCTTTGGGTTACTTTGGATTTGCCTATTACGAAGACAATCAAAGTAAATTGAAAGCTGTAGCTATTGACAGGGGTAAAGGAGCCGTGCTACCGTCGCGCGAAGCTGTAGAAAAAGCTCAATATAACCCCCTTGCACGACCTCTATTTATCTATGTCAACTACAACTCTGCTCAAAAGAAAGTAGAGGTACGCAACTTTGTAGAATTTTACATGAAGAAAGCTCCGACCTTAGTTAGTTCTGTGGGTTATATTCCTTTACCCAAACAAGGCTATCAAATAATTTATCAGCACTTCTACAATGGCAAGGTGGGGACAGTGTTTGGTGGCAAGGCTCAGCTTGACTCGACAATTGAGGAGTTATTACGAAAACAGGCGACTTTTTAGGTATCAGCGGAAATCGACAGTTGTAGCTGGCGATCGGTCAACCTGGAGTGCAACTAAAATTTAACCACAGAGGTAAATTTATCACGTATTGACTCAATGTTCAAGTCAGTTTCTAAGACAGTGAGAAGCTTGTTTTCACCGGAGTGCAGGAGAGAAGCGCTCGCCGAATGCCTCGGCACGTTTATTCTAGTTTTTGCAGGCACCGGCGCGGTGATGGTCAACCAAATTAGCCAGGGTGCAATCACTCATTTGGGCGTTAGTTTTGTGTTTGGTGCAGTTGTAGCCGCGATGATTTATGCGATCGGGCATATCAGCGGCGCGCACTTTAACCCAGCCGTAACTTTAGGATTTTGGGCGAGTGGTTTTTTCCCTAAATACAAAGTTTTACCTTATATTTTGGCGCAGTGTGCGGGGGCGATCGCAGCTTCCGCGCTGCTGTTAATTACTTTAGGAAAAGTAGCAAATCTCGGTGCAACTATTCCTCTTAATAGCAACTGGTTGCAGTCTCTAATTTTAGAAACTGTTCTGACTTTTATCCTAATGTTTGTTATCTTAGGTTCTGGATTAGATAGACGCGCTCATATCGGTTTTGCGGGGATAGCAATTGGGTTAACTGTAGGCTTAGAAGCTGCATTTATGGGGCCGATTACCGGAGCGAGCATGAATCCGGCGCGATCGCTCGGCCCGGCTTTAATTGGCGGATTTTGGGAACACCACTGGGTGTACTGGGTTGCTCCGATTTGGGGCGCACAGTTAGCAGTCGCTGTTTACCGACAATTATCTAACGGATTTCGGGATTTTAATTGAAAGTATCATGGCAAATTTTACGCATAAACCGAGAATTCTGTTTTTATACGGCTCTTTGCGAGAGCGTTCTTACAGCCGCTTGTTGGCGGAAGAATCGGCTCGAATTATTGAGGGATTCGGTGCAGAAGTTCGGTTTTTCAATTCTCTGGAATTGCCGCTTTATGGCAGCGTTCCCGATACGCATCCCAAGGTTCAAGAATTGCGGGAATTGAGCCTGTGGTCGGAGGGTCAAGTGTGGTCTAGTCCAGAAATGCACGGCAATATTACGGGCATTTTGAAAAATCAAATTGACTGGATTCCTTTGAGTATTGGGGCTGTTAGACCGACTCAAGGCCGTACTTTGGCGGTGATGCAAGTTAGCGGTGGTTCGCAGTCTTTTAATGCTGTGAATACTTTGAGGATTTTGGGCCGCTGGATGCGGATGTTTACGATTCCTAATCAGTCTTCGGTTGCTAAGGCTTATCAGGAGTTTAATGATGATGGGACGATGAAGGATTCGCCGTATCGCGATCGGGCGATCGACGTAATGGAGGAACTCTACAAGTTTACCTTGCTGTTGCGGGAGCAAACGGACTATTTGACCGATCGCTACAGCGAACGCCAGGAAAAAGCCGCTAAGGAGGCGATCGCCCTAGCAAATCGCGCCCTGGAATTACCCGGCGATTGAAATCGCGGAATCACCCGGCGATTGAAATCGCGGCGACACAGACAAAACCCGCCTCCGCGGGTTGAAGAATCAAGAATTTCTCTTCAGTCCGCGGAGGCGGACTTCGCTTGTGTCGCCGCGGTTTCTAACCGCCGAGGCCTGTGCAATAAGTAACAACAACTAACAAAAAGCCATGAAAAAAGTAATGTTCGTTTGCAAAAGAAACTCCTGCCGATCGCAAATGGCAGAAGGATTCGCTAAAACCATCGGAAATGGCAAAATTGCCGTCAGCAGTTCCGGTTTAGAATCAAGCAGAGTTCACCCGACAGCAATTCAAGTCATGTCAGAAATCGGCATTGATATCACCGACCAAAAATCTAACGCATTAAGCGAATTCAATGCCGAAGACTACGACGCAGTAATTTCTCTGTGCGGCTGCGGCGTGAATTTACCCGAAGCGTGGGTATTGCGAGAAGTATTTGAAGATTGGCAACTCGACGATCCCGACGGACAACCTATCGAAACTTTTCACCGCGTTAGAGATGAAATTAAAGCACGAGTTGAAAAATTAGTTAACTCTCTCAAAACAGATTAATCTCGAAATTATCATCCTTGGCTTGGGGTGGCGATCGATTCTCAACTGACAGATTTTAACCTGTCGCTGTCGCATCCAAAGAATTAGTGCTAAATTATGAGAGGCGTTCTCCCGGAACGCCTCTATATTCGTTGCGAGCACAGACTAAAAAAATTAGCACATGATTCAGACAGCAATCACACCTTTCAAAAAGAAACTCAACTCAGCTTTAACTAAAAAGCCGATTACAGTTTTACAAATTAATCTAGGGAAACGCTGCAATCTCGCTTGCACTCACTGTCACGTAGAAGCTAGCCCAACACGAACAGAAGAACTTTCCCCGGAAATATGCGACCAATTAATCGAAATCATTCGCCGTTTTCCTCAAATTAAAACTGTTGACCTCACTGGCGGTGCTCCCGAAATGCTTTACGGTTTTAAACCGCTGGCGGAAGCTGCCCGGACGACAGGTAAAGAGGTAATTGTTCGTTCTAATTTGACGATTTACTTTGAAAAGGGTTTTGAAGATATTCCCGAATATTGCGCGCAACACCAACTTAGAATAGTGGCATCGCTTCCCTGCTACCAAGCTGATAATGTTGACAAAATGCGCGGTAGCGGTGTTTTTGACAGTTCGATTCGAGCGCTGCAAAAGCTAAATCAGTTGGGATACGGGAAAAACCCCAATTTGATTCTGGATTTGGTGTACAATCCGCAAGTGCCGACAACAGATAAGTTTTCGCTAACAGCGGAACAGGGGAAGTTACAGCAAGATTACAAGGTTTATTTAGCCGAACATTTTGGGATTTGTTTTAATCACTTGTTCGCGATTACTAATTTGCCCGTGGGACGGACTAAGTTTCATTTGGAACATAAGAAACTTCACAAGCCTTATCTAGGATTTTTGGAGGATAATTTTAATCCCGGTACTCTGGAACATTTAATGTGTCGCAACGAATTGTCGATCGACTATTTGGGCAATGTCTACGACTGCGATTTTAACCAAATGGAGAATCTGCCGGCTAAAACTGGCAGCGGGGAAAGGATAACTGTTGCTAAATTGCTAGAATCTGGTAGTTTAGATGTAATTCCAGAGGTGCAAACTGCTGCTTATTGTTACGGCTGTACGGCAGGTTCCGGTTCTAGTTGCGGCGGTACTTTGATTTGAGAAGGAAGAAGGAAGAAGGAAGAAGGAAGAAGGAAGAAGGAAGAAGGAAGAAGGAAGAAGGAAGAAGGAAGAAACTATGCTTTTGGGCCCGATTCCCGATTCCCGATTCCCCATGCTTTTGGGCCCAATGCCCCATGCCCATATTATTGAGAATGGAGATTTTAAGTTATGAATGATTTGCGATCGCCCGGTGAAGAAAATCCACCACCATCAAATAAATGGAAGCTAATTGTAGGGATTGGTTTGGTTGTGGCTTTGATTGTGGCGGGAAAGTTTTTCAATTTTCAAGGAATTCTGAAAAATGGGCTGGAGTCGATCGCCAATCTCGGCCCTTGGGGCCCCGCAGCTTTTATCGTAATTTATATTATCGCAACAGTTTTATTTATCCCCGGTTCTTTGCTGACTCTCGGTTCTGGCGTTTTATTCGGAGTCGTTGGCGGCACGGTTTGCGTTTCTATCGGCTCGGTTTTGGGCGCAACTTGCGCTTTTTTAATAGGTAGGTATTTAACTCGCGATTGGGTTTCCAAACAGATAGAAGGAAATCCCAAATTTCAGGCGATCGACTCCGCAGTTGCTTCGGAAGGATGGAAAATTGTATTACTGACGCGGCTTTCGCCAATTTTTCCGTTTAATTTACTTAACTATGCTTTTGGAGTCACGCAGGTGTCTCTCAGAGACTATTTTTTCGCCTCTTGGATTGGTATGATTCCCGGAACCGTGATGTATGTTTATATCGGCTCCCTGGCTGGGAGTTTGGCTGCAATCGGAGCCGAAGGGCGATCGCGCACTACTGCTGAGTGGGCTCTATACGGCATTGGTTTGCTAGCAACGATCGCCCTCACCGTTTATGCAACCCGCTTGGCCAAAAAAGCTTTAGACGAAAAGATTTCTGCTTGAAGCTCTAGCGCAAATTTGTAAAAATGTCAATACGGTTTTGCCCATAATTTATAATACATTGCTAATTTAAAAAACTCCGTATTTTCTCTGTGTTATTTACAAAGATTTTGTTATACAAACGAGATAGATATTAAATATATCGTAAAGCACTAACCTCCAGAAAGTACACTCAAAGGTCAAAATACAAAATTGATGTCAAAATAGAATGCGATATTGCGATCGAAATAAAAATAGTTGGCAGCCAGAAATCCACATCCCGATCGGCAAAACCTAGGAGGAATCAAGTGGGATCGTCGTAGTGCTGTCTCCCTCACGAGCCTTATATAGGTCGCTCAGGGCCAACAGCAATCGAAAAAAAATGCTTTTTACAGAAATAAAATGCTCCCACTCAAGTCCTCACTGCTGACCTGATATTAATTCTGCCCATTGACCAATGCCGTTCGATCGATTTGACTCTCGACGAGAACATTTGATGATGCAAAAACCAGCAAATCAAGCCCGACCCGTTTCTGCGCCGCCGCCCCACCAAAGGCAAAAACTGCGCCATTTTTGGCAAAATATCAGCATCAGCGCTCAATCGCGCTGGCAGCAACTGCAAAGTCTTTCGCAGCACAGACGGCAGCGGCGCCATTTGCTGACCCTGCTAATTCTCGGCACCACGGCTTTAACCATTAGCACAACTACTTGCGTCAGCTATTTTTTTGTGCGCGGGCTAATCCTGGACAATTTAAAGGAAATAGCACTATTAAAACTACAAAAAGGCACCGATGAAATCGATCGCTGGCTCAGCAGCCGCAAAGCAGAAATAGAAACCATCGCTTACTCTCCAAAGGTTCGCACTCTCAATTGGGAATTAGTAGAACCCCGGTTGCAAGGAGAAATATACAGGTTAAAAGAGTATTTCATCCTGGCATTAATTCAACCCGACGGCTCACTAACTAACACTCTAGGCAACCGCACGAACGTCAAAGACCGCCAACACTTTAAAAAAGCAATCGCCGGGCAGATTAACGTTTCTGACCCGCTGATCAGCCGCAGTACACAAGTTTCGACGATTGTCGTTTCAGCTCCTGTTTGGGCATTGCCACAGGCTTCCAATCAAGTAATTGGAGTCCTATCGGGCAGCATTAAATTAGACAGAGTAGCAAATGTTGTTAACAGCCTGCATTACGGTTCCGAGAGTTATGCTTTTGCGCTCAATTCAGAAGGAGTGCCAATTGTTCATCCCAACAATAACTTAATCGGAAATAGCGATCGGCCTGCTCCAAGCTTTTTACAGTCAAAAGATTCCGCACTCTCCACAATTGCGCGGCACATGATCGCTCGCCAGACGAACATCGAACTGGTAAACATAGATAACAAATGGGTCTATGCGGTCTACGCTCCCCTCGAGGAAGTGAATTGGTCGATGGCCTTAATAATTCCCCGTGAAAATATTGAATCCAAACTGCAAGCATTAAATTTTCTGACATCCGTCGTCGTCGGACTGCTCGTTCCGGCAATGATAGCAGCAATTTGGCTAATTTATTACTCGGAAAACAATCACGCCAGAGCCGAGCGAGAAGCCATGCTCAACCGGATTGCTGGACGCATTCGCGCTTCTCTAGAATTAGACAAAATCGTGCAAAGTACAGTCGAAGAAATAGTAAATTTGCTGCATCTAGAACGAGCGGCTTTTGGTTGGTACGAACCGCAGAACAAAACTTTACAAATTTTGTGGGAATCTTCCCAATTTGATTGTCCGAGACAAGCGATAAACTTTGAGCCTTACTTGGTGGAAAATTTGTCAGTAGGGAGCGACCAATCAGAGTCAATTATTTTTACTGGCGACACTTGGACTAGGGGTGCAAGTCAACCGCTCGAACTGAAAGCTAATAGCTATTTAGCCGTGCCTGTGCCGACTCAAAACCAGCGACAGGGTTATTTAGTTTGCAGCCACGCTACTCAGTGGTTTTGGAGCGGGGAGGAAATTAAACTGTTAAAAGCTGTAGCAGATCAATTGGCGATCGCAATTACTCAATCTCACCTTTACACTCAAACCCAAGACCAAGTAAAACTGCTGAATAGTGCCTTACACGAACTAAAAAAGACTCAAACCCATTTAGTGCAGAGCGAAAAAATGTCATCCCTCGGTCAAATGGTGGCGGGGATAGCGCACGAAATCAACAACCCGGTTAACTTCATTTCGGCTAATTTGCCTCACACCACAAAATATACTAAAGATTTATTAGAATTGGTGAGTTTGTACAAACAAACATTCCCAGAAGTTCCCCCAGAAATTGCCGATTTTACCGAAGAAATCGAACTAAATTTTATTGAAGAGGATTTGCCACATATATTAAATTCTATGAAAATAGGAACCGAACGCATTCGCAGCATAGTTCTTTCTTTACGCAACTTTTCTCGCCTCGATGAATCTGACAAAAAAATGGCGGATATTCACGAAGGTATGGAGAATACCTTGCTGCTGCTCTCCAACCGTATCAAAAATGGCATTTACATAGTCAAGAGATACGGAAAAGTGCCTTCAGTTGAGTGTTATCCTTCTCAGCTAAATCAGGTGTTTATGAACTTGCTGAGCAATGCGATGGATGCTTTGAATGAGATCGATCGCCTGGATAAAATAATTACTATTTCCACGGGAGTAATTCGAGAAAATGGCGGTAAATTTCTGAAAGTGGCGATTACCGACAACGGCCCGGGCATTCCCGACAACATTCAAGATCAAGTTTTTAACCCATTTTTTACTACAAAACCAGTTGGGCAAGGGACTGGTTTGGGATTAGCAATTAGCTACAAAATTGTAGTGGACGGACACGGCGGTAGCATCAAAATTTCTCAACCTCCGGCTGGCGGGACGGAGTTTTTGATAAAAATTCCGATTAGTAACGAACAGCAAGAAGCAAGCAGGAAGAAGCAAGTTGGGCAACGGATGAGTGTCGCGGAGGCAAACTCCCATCTAAAATCTAAAATCTAAAGAGGTTCGGCAAGAAGCAGGGTACGGGAGGTAAACGCCAATCTCAAATCGAAAAATGGAAAATCTCAAATCGACTAACTGGCTGGCGTTGGCTAAAATTAAAAGAGTTGTTGTGCAAGGAGTTTTTATGGCTGTTGGTAAGGATACAATTTTCGAGCGCTTTTTGTCGCCGCTGATCCGACTGGCGATCGACGAAGAAGCAATCAAACGACTCTACGAGGGTATTGACTGGGAAACAGCGGGCGATCGCCACCGACAACCAAACCTAGTTTATCCCGAATATTACAGCAGCCAAAACTTTCACGGCATCAAAGGCGGCTACCTCAACCGCAGTGCCGCCGTTTCCTACGATCCAATCACGCAATACGTTTTGCCTCCCCACGAAACAGTCGTCAGGCAATGCTTGATTGACGCTGTGCGGGTAAAACCGCGCCGAATTATTGATTTGGGATGCGGCACCGGTTCGACCACACTGATGCTCAAACAAGCCTTTCCTGAAGCGGAAGTTATCGGCCTGGACTTGTCGCCTTATATGCTGGTAGTCGCCGAAATGAAAGCGCAAAAAGTCGGCTTAAATATCGAATGGTTGCACGGAAATGCTGAAAGCGTGGGTTTTGCTGACAGCAGCTTCGATTTAGTCGCAGCTTCGTTGCTGTTTCACGAAACGCCGCCTGCTGTCTCGCAGGCAATTTTGCGAGAAAGCTTCCGACTGCTGAAGGTTGGGGGACAAGTGGCAATTTTGGACGGAAATCAAAAATCTTTGCGGCAAACAGAGTGGCTGACTGATATCTTTGAAGAGCCTTATATTAAGTCTTACGCGGCTGGTAGTATTGATGCTTGGGCGGGGGCTGCGGGATTTGCTGCGGTGCAAACTCAGGAACATTGGTGGGTGCATCAGGTGACGCAGGGCGTGAAACCTCTTCTTGGAGAAGATTTCGAGCCGGTGCGTCAGGCGAAGGTGTCAAATTTGGGCGATCGCACTCCTGATTTTGATGGCGATTTACCTGGCATTCCGGCTCCCGCTTGATTTATTGTTAGTAATACCAATTTAAAAAAGTTTTGCGACAATCCTGAATCTTATATCAATTATTAAAAGTCGCAGATCCCGGTAAGGACACGGCATTGCCCAAGGCGTGTCAACTTAAGCTGCGAACGTAGTCACAGACGGCTGTTTGGCGATTAAGGTCAGATCCCCCCTTAGCTTGCCCCCTACTCCCCCTTAAGAAGGGGGGGACAAGAAGCACTCCAAGTCCCCCTTGCTTTCGGGGAATTTAGGGGGATCTGGCCTCTGCTATAAACGAGAGATACAAAAGTTTTTAGGCTTAAGTTGACACCAATGGACACGGCGCCATGTCCCTACAGATGATCGCGCATAATCTATGTGTTACCGTACTTTGAATCATTGATACAACTTCATTCTTCCCTCTTCCCTCTTCCTTCTTCCTTCTTCCTTCTTCTAATGACTCTAAAAGCAGTTTTATTTGATTTTAATGGCGTTATTATTAATGACGAGTCGATTCACGAGAACTTAATCGATCGCCTGATGCTCGATGAAAATCTCCAGCTCAAACGTGGGGAGTTTCGAGAAGTTTGTTTGGGAAGGAGCGATCGCACTTGTATTACCGAACTGCTGAAACGCCGGGGACGATATCTGACAGAAACATACCTCGATCGCTTGCTACTTGGCAAGGCCAAAGCTTATCAGGAAACAATCAATAGTTTGGAAACATTGCCCATTTATGCGGGTTTGGCAGAATTTATTGACAAAATTCGGGTTTCGGGACTAAAAATGGCGGTAGTTAGTGGGGCAATGCGATCGGATATAGAATTGGTGTTAGATCGATCGGGTTTGGCTGCAAATTTCGAGTTAATTATCGCAGGCGACGACTTGGCGGCGAGTAAACCAGAACCTGACGGCTATCTGTTGGCTGTGGAACTTCTCAACCAGAAATATCCCGGTTTTAACTTGCGGGCGATCGAGTGTTTGGCATTAGAAGATACTTTTGCAGGGATTGAAGCGGCGAAAAAAGCTGGGATTCAGGTAGCGGGAGTGACTCACACTTACCCGTTTCACATGATCCAGCGCCAAGCTAATTGGACGGTGGACTATTTTGCTGATTTAGAGTTGGACAGAGTAGCGGAACTTTGCTCGATCGCCCCGACTCCACCAGCAGCATAAAACACTTGACGTTTTTAGCAGTTACGTGCTAACGTAGTTGACGGTCTGCCAAAGTCAGTAAAAATGCGACCTGTAAGCCTCTGAGATTCGGCAATCCCGCATCTAAAATGCTAAATTGAAAGTCAATCAGGGGAATTAGCTCAGTTGGTAGAGCGCTGCGATCGCACCGCAGAGGCCAGCGGTTCGAGTCCGCTATTCTCCATAAATCAGTTGACAGTGGACAGTGGACAGTGGACAGTTGACTTCGAAAGCAGTTGCAGAGTAGGGGAATCAAACCATTTATGCTATAGGTTCTCGGCTGTATTGATTAGGTTATTTATGTCCGCGCCCGATGTGGCTGTTGCTATATTTGTAGAAAGGGCGATCGTCATCTGCTTTGATATTTGCCTATGAGTGTGCGATCGACCAGTTACTGCCTAACTCCAAGCATTCATCAGGTATTTCTCTAAAAAAAGCGGGTTTCTAATTTCAGACTGATTTTTGAAATGACGTATCTTGGTGTCTAAACTCCATTTCTGCCACAGTTGCCATCAATCCCCACAAAACCTTAATTTTGTCAATCAATAATAAGTTTTGTATCTAAACATACAAAAGTATTCTCAATCTAGTCTTAATATCAAGTCGCTATATGTTATTCTCAATCATCTGACTGAGCTATTTAAGAGTAACAAGAAAAAATGACAAAGCGATTCGATCGGCGGAAATTTCTTTTATACGGTTCTGCTACCCTCACATCAAGTTTATTTCTAAAAGCTTGTAGAACTCCGACTCCAACAGCCACCCCAGCCGCTTCTCCAACCGGAACTACACCAGCATCACCAGCAGCAGTCAGTGGAAACACGATCAAAGTAGGAATTTTGCATTCCTTGAGCGGCACAATGTCCATCAGCGAAAAAAGCGTGGTTGATGCCGAACAATTAGCGATCGAAGAAATTAACAAAGCTGGTGGCGTCCTGGGAAAACAAATCCAAGCAATAGTAGAAGACGGCAACTCAGACTGGCCAACTTTTGCCGAAAAAGCCAAAAAATTGATCGATCAAAACAAAGTTGTCACCGTCTTTGGCTGCTGGACATCTGCCAGCCGCAAAGCAGTATTGCCAGTATTTGAAGAAAAAAATCATATGCTCTGGTATCCCGTACAATACGAGGGTCAAGAGTGTTCCAAGAATATCTTTTATACCGGGGCGGCGCCGAACCAGCAAATAGAACCAGCAGTAGACTGGCTGCTAGAAAATAAAGGCAAAAAATTCTTCTTAGTTGGGTCTGACTACGTTTTTCCTCGAACCGCAAATACCATTATCAAAGCACAGCTAGCAGCCAAAGGTGGCGAATTAGTTGGAGAAGATTACATTCCTTTGGGCGGTACAGAAGTCACGCCAATTATCACTAAAATTAAGGCAGCTTTGCCCGACGGTGGCGTCATTTTCAATTCGCTCAACGGCGACAGCAACGTCGCATTTTTCAAACAGATGCAGGGTGCAGGTTTGGGCCCTGACAAATATCCGTCCATGTCTGTCAGTATTGCAGAAGAAGAAGTAAAGGCGATCGGCGTAGAATATCTTAAAGGCCATTACGCCGCCTGGAATTACTTCATGACTGTGGACTCTCCCGCAAATACAAAGTTTGTCGCAGCATTCAAAGCAAAATACGGCAAAGACAGAGTGACAAACGACCCGATGGAAGCAGCTTACATCATGGTTTACCTGTGGAAGCAAGCCGTCGAAAAAGCAGGAACAGCCGACGATTTGGACAAAGTGCGGGCAGCAGCTTTGGGTCAAACTTTTGACGCGCCGGAGGGCAAAGTAACGCTGGAAGCTAACCACCACCTTGCTAAATTTGTGCGATTGGGCCAAGTAAGAGAAGACGGTTTGTTTGAGATTGTTTTTGCTACTCCAGAAGCAGTGAAGCCGGTGCCTTGGAATCAGTTTGTCCCCGAAACAAAAGGCTTTTCTTGTGATTGGTCAGATCCGGCAAAAGGCGGCAAATTTAAGACCAGCTAAGTAAAGCAGAATCAAGTTCGGCAACGAGCAATGTACGGGATGTAACGGATGTCAGTTTGTAGGTGCGCAATGCGCACCTTATCCCTTAGATAACTACGAACCTAAAAGGTGGCTCGTGGTGCGAAATGCGTACCTTATCTCTTACATAACTACACCAAATATTATAGAAAAATAGGAGTAAAAAAGTGCTGAGCGGCTTATTGGACGGTTTATTCAACGGCATTAGCATCGGCGCTGTTTTACTAATTGCAGCCCTGGGATTAGCGATTATTTTCGGGTTGATGGGCGTGATTAATATGGCTCACGGCGAATTGATGATGCTGGGAGCTTATACAACTTTTGTAGTGCAGAATGTTTTCAAAGGTATTGGAGGATTTGCCTTTGAAATGTATATTTTATTTGCCATTCCCCTAGCTTTTTTAGTCGCGGCACTGGTAGGATTAATTCTCGAACGCGGAGTGATTCGCTATCTTTACGGGCGGCCTCTAGAAACTCTGCTGGCGACGTGGGGCGTAAGTTTGATTTTACAGCAGTTTGTCCGCAGCGTTAGTTGGCTGCTGGTAACGGGAATAGTGGTTTTTTGTTTGTTATTTTTTGGCGGTTTGCAGGTGCTGAAACGACGCCCGGATTTCGATCGCACTCGCAGCACATTTATCGCCATAATTTTACCTCTATCTTTGGGTATTTCTTGGGCTGTCAGCGCAGTTTTAAGCGAAACTTACAAACTCGCAGTAACTCAACCTTGGTTTGGCGCTCAAAACGTTGATGTGACAGCGCCTGCATGGCTGCGCGGCGGCATCCCCTTGGGCAATTTTCAACTCCCCTACGCCAGACTTTTTATTATTGCGCTGACAGGAGTTTGTTTGGCGGGAATTTACCTATTTTTGCAAAAGTCTGTGTGGGGATTGCGGATTCGCGCTGTGACGCAAAATCGCAGCATGAGCGCTTGTTTGGGAATACCTACCGAGAAAGTAGATGCGCTGACTTTTGCTTTGGGTTCTGGGTTGGCTGGTGTTGCTGGCTGCGCGATTAGTCTGATTGGTTCGGTAGGCTCAAATACCGGACAAAATTATATTGTCGATACTTTTATGGTTGTGGTTGTGGGCGGTGTGGGCAAGATTATGGGGAGTGTAGTTGCTGCAATGGCGATCGGCACTGCAAATTACCTGATCGGATCTGGAACGCTAGCATTAATGTTTGCTCCTATCAAGCCCTTAGCTGATTTTTTCACATTTTTCGCCACCACCAGCATGGCAAAAGTCATGGTATTCGCCTTAATTATGGCTTTTCTGCAAGTGAAGCCAGGAGGAATTTTTCCGCAAAAAGGACGCACTGTTGAGAATTAACAACTACAGTTTCGATCGCCAAAACAATGAAAAATACACAAAAAAAGGCACGGCTAAAAGAAGCAGCAATTGTAGGGGCGATCGCCCTAATTGCGATCGTGCTCATCCCAGGAATACTTCCAGACGCTCGTCTCAACCAATTAGGACGATTTTTAGCACTAGCAATTGCCGCCCTCGGCATAGACTTAATCTGGGGATACACGGGTTTGCTCAGTCTGGGACATGGCGTGTTTTTTGCGATCGGTGGCTACGCATTCGCCATGCACCTAAAACTGCAAATTCCCCCAAACGCCAGCACTCAATTGCCCGAATTTATGAGCCTCTACGGCGTCACCGAACTGCCCTGGTTTTGGCAACCCTTTTACTCTTTTCCCTTCTCAATCATCGCAATATTCCTCATCCCCGCCATCTTAGGCGGACTTTTAGGTTACTTAGTATTCCGCAATAGAATTCGAGGCGTTTACTTTTCAATTCTCACCCAAGCAGCAACAATTGTATTTTTCAACTTCTTTAACGGCCAGCAAAAACTGATTAACGGCACCAACGGACTCACAGACTTTAAAACCCTGTTCGGAGCCACAGTCAACGGTAGAGACACTCAATATATTTTCTACATTCTCACCATACTATTTCTAGTAGCAACCTACGCCCTCTGCCGGTGGCTGACAAGCGGGCGTTTTGGGCGCTTGCTACTAGCAATTCGCGACGACGAAGTGCGCCTGCGTTTCTCCGGCTACAATCCCACAGGATACAAAGTTTTAGTATTTGCAATATCCGCCGGTTTAGCCGGAATAGCAGGCGCCTTATTTACAGTACAAACCGGAATCATTTCCCCGAAAGCAATGGACATTGCATTTTCGATCGAAATGGTAATTTGGGTAGCCGTAGGAGGGCGCGCCACATTATCAGGAGCAATATTGGGAGCGCTGTTAGTCAACTTTGGCAAAAGTTTCTTGAGCGAACAATTTCCTGAAGTCTGGCTATTTTTTCAAGGCGCGCTATTTTTAATAGTAGTCACAGTCTTGCCAGACGGCTTAGTTGGATGGCTGCAACATCACGATTTTGAACACATCCGCCGCCTGTTCAAAAAACCAAAGTACGCATCTACTTATCCCAGCCTGGAACAAGACCCCGAAGTACAGCGAGAAAAAGAAGAACTTGAACATTGAATGCTCAACAATGATATACGTTATGCTTGCGGATTGTCCAGGAAAGATTTTGTAGTAAAATATTGAGTTATTTAATTTTAGGGACAAAGAGATGGCAGATATTATTGACTACAAAATCTACGGCGACGACTTGCAACTCATCGAAATTGAACTAGACCCCAGAGAAGGCGTGAGGGCTGAAGTGGGAGCCATGACATACATGGAAGGCGACATCCAGATGCAAACAGCCACAGGTGGTGGCATATTTCAAGGTTTCAAACGGATGCTGACAGGGGAAAGTTTTTTTATTAGCACCTTTGTCAACAGCGGAAATCGCAAGGCCCGCGTCGGTTTTGCCGCCCCCTATCCTGGGCAAATAATTCCCCTCGATTTAGGTCAACTTGGCGGCAAATTTCTGTGTCAAAAAGACTCATTTCTCTGTGCGGCAAATGGGATTGACATTGATGTAGCTTTCACCAAGCGACTCGGTGCCGGTTTCTTTGGCGGAGAAGGCTTTATTCTGCAAAAATTGCAGGGTGACGGCCTCGCTTTTGTTCATGCGGGAGGAACAATAGTTGAGAAAAATTTGGGAGTTGGCGAAGTGTTGCGAGCAGACACTGGTTGTTTGGTCGCTTTTGCGCCGACTGTAGATTACGATATTCAGTTTGTGGGTGGCTTTAGAAATGCTTTATTTGGCGGCGAAGGCTTGTTTTTAGTCAAGCTAACCGGGCCTGGTAAAGTGTATTTGCAAAGTCTGCCACTCTCGAAATTGGCTGAGCGAATTATGGCTGCACATAAAGCTCCTGTAACGAGCAGTTCTAGCAGTTTTCAGTTAGAATAAATCGGCTGTAGGGTGCGTCATCCTGCAAATTTATTTGTTTTTTCCAATACTATTGGCTGACGCACCTTGCAAGAAACTTCCATTAAATTCATTTGCTCTGCATTCTAAAAAATATCTGCGTTTATCTGTGTTAATCTGCCTTAAATCGGCGGTTGATTAATCAAAGATTTATGCAATGCAAGTCTAAGGCAAACCCGTTGTTGTATATTGCAGAATTAAAATTATGAATGGAAAAGTATTAGAAATAGAAAATTTGACTGTTAGTTTTGATGGTTTCAAAGCCATCAACGGTTTAAATTTCAGCATGGATGCGGGCGAACTGAGAGTGATCATTGGCCCAAACGGTGCGGGGAAAACAACTTTTCTCGATTCGATTACTGGGAAGGTGCAGCCGACAGAAGGGCGTGTATTATTTAAGGGGAAAAATTTGCGAAAATTGTCGGAATATCAGATTGCTCGCCTGGGTATTGGCCGCAAGTTTCAGACACCGCGAGTTTACTTGAATTTAACGCCGAGGGAAAATTTAGAGCTATCTTGCAACGGCAATAAAAATGTATTTCCTACTCTATTTAAAGGTTCTCCTGTAGCTGAAAAACGCACGGTTGCGGGTTTGTTAGAAACAATTGGTTTAGTTGCTAAAGCTGATGTTTCTGCTGGTTTGCTTTCTCACGGGGAAAAGCAGTGGTTGGAAATTGGGATGTTGGTGGCTCAATCTCCCGATTTGTTGTTAGTAGATGAACCTGTGGCTGGTTTGACTGATGAGGAAACGGCGCTGACTGGAGATTTGCTGATTTCGTTGGCCGAAAGTCATTCGGTGTTAGTGATAGAACATGATATGGAGTTTGTGCGGCAAATTGCTCAAAAGGTGACGGTGCTGCATCAGGGTTCTGTTTTGTGTGAAGGAACGATGGATGAGGTGCAAAATGACGATCGCGTAATTGAGGTATATTTAGGAAAACCTGACAGTTGATAGTTGACAATTGTCATTAGTCATTAGTCATCAGTCATTGATCATTAGTTATTACCCATTATTAAATATATGCTGCAAGTCTCTGATTTGAATGTTTATTACGGCGAAAGTCACATTTTGCGCGGTGTCGATTTAAGCGTCAATGCGGGGCAAATGGTTTGTTTGATCGGCCGCAATGGTGTTGGCAAAACTACGATGCTAAAAACGATTATGGGGTTGCTGCAACCGCGCAGCGGCACAATTAATTTTGGCGGACAATCTATTGCTTCTAAGTTGACTCACCAGCGGGCTAAAATGGGCATTGGTTATGTGCCTCAAGGGCGCGAAATTATCCCCCGTTTGACTGTGAAAGAAAATCTTTTGTTAGGTTTGGAAGCGAAACCAACTCTGACAAAAAATCCTGAAGTTCCTGATGAGATTTTTGAGTTATTTCCGGTTTTGAAGACTATGCTCGATCGCATGGGAGGCGATTTGAGTGGGGGACAGCAGCAGCAGTTGGCGATTGCTAGGGCTTTGATGGGTGAGCCGAAATTGCTGGTTTTGGATGAACCGACGGAGGGGATTCAACCGTCTATTATTTTGGATATAGAGGCTGCGGTGCGCCGCGTGGTTGCGACTAGGGGAATTTCGGTTTTGTTGGTGGAGCAGCATTTGCATTTTGTGCGGCAAGCTGACTGGTATTATGCTATGCAAAAAGGTGGGATTGTGGCTTCTGGAAGCACTGGCGAATTGAGCGATGAGGTGGTTCAGAGATTTTTGGCTGTTTGATGTCCAATCAATAAGACTCGGCGGTTGAAACCGCGACTACACAAACGAAGTCCGCCTGCGCGGACTCAAGAATGAAGCGGATATTCAAGCTGGATTGATATTATTGCTTTTTGCTGCCGTCTGGCATTGTTGTACCTCCCATGCTGGCTCTGTCCAAACTGGCTCCGTCGATGTTAGCATTGCGGAGGTTGGCATTTGACAGGTTGGCATCTCTGAGGTCGGCAAATCGCAAATCTGCGCCGTCTAAATTGGTTCCTGTCAAGTTAGCTTTTCGGAGGTTGGTGTTGCTGATTCTTGCTCCGATTAACTGGGTTCCGCTTAAGTCTGTGCGAGCCATATTGGTGTTGACAAAATCTGAGATCTCGAAGGTACTGCCGCTGAGGTTGGCGTCTGATAAATCTGCTCCTGTGACGATCGCATTTTTTAAGCGTATGTTAACTAATTTTATCGCTCGGAGGTCACACCGGACGCAGCTTTGGGTTAGCAACAGCGTTTCGACGTTGGCGTTAATTTGGTCAATTTGTTGCTGGGAAAATTTTTCGGCAAATTCTGGGGAGACGTAGCCGAGGTTTTTGGGATCTTCTGCTTTTGGTTGGGGTGTTGGTGTTTGGGGTGTTGGTGGTTGAGTTGTTGGTGGTTGGAGTCTTGGTGGTTCGGGTATTTGTGGTTGGATGATTGGTGGTTGAGGTGTTTCTGGTTGGGGTGTTGGTGTTTGGGCGATCGCCCTTTGTTGCAGTCCCATCTGCGGATATTGTAGAGTAGCGGCAAACATTAGCAGGGCGATCGACAATCTTGTGATTTTTTTCATAAAAACATTGCAAATAAATCATTTATATTGTATGATATTATGCGCCTTTATTGCCGTATTATATGATAATAATTACGTTATATGTGTTTGACATAAAAATATAAAATTGGTTGGTAGTGAGGATTTTAGTCCTCAGATTTTCAAGAAAACTCAAGTCCTCATTACTACCTAACATTGATTAGCAGCGGGCGCGCTACATTTCGCTAAATAGATCCAAATTCAGATAAAAGACTTCAGAACCGTCGGGTGCGCGAATTATCTTTTCTATTACCGGAGGTAGTTGCTGTTTGCGGTACAATTCGGGAATTTCGCCGAAGCTTTCTTCGGAAATTTCCAAAATCTTGGGCATATCAGGAATGGGAATTCCCAGGCGATCGCTCTTATTTAAGCTGCAAACAATCAGGTAGTTGCAGTCAGCAATGCTCCGACTGCTAGGAAATATTTTGGATAAATTAATCAAGGTAATCAGTTCTTCTTGGTGCCGCACTAAACTTTGACCGCTATTTAAAAAACCGTAGGGATTAAAGTCTTTAACCACGCGCTGCACTTTTTCTATAGAAACTGCATAATTAACGTTTCCCAGTTCAAAGGAAATAAGTTTTCGAGGAGGCGTTCTGACAGCGCCTTGTTTCTTGCTGCGAAAACGACGATTGTAATTCGTGTGAGTCATGCGATTTTAGATTGGGGGATTGGTAATTGGTAATTGGTAAATCCAAAAGCTCGAAACATTTGTATTCCTAATGACTAATGACTACTGACTACTGACTACTGACTACTGACTACTGACTAATGACTACTGACTAATTATTTAATGTTTGATTAATTTGGGGATGGCTTCTAAAAGTTGGGATTCGCTGTAAGGTTTGGTGAAATATTGATTTGCGCCTAATTCCATTGCCATTTGTCGGTGTTTTTCGCCGCTGCGGGAGGTCAGCATGGCTACAGGGATTTTAGCAAACCGCTGGGTCGATCGCATAGAGCGCAATAATTCAAATCCATCCATCCGGGGCATTTCAATATCAACAATCGCCAAACTGCAATCGAGACCATTTTGCAGCTTTTCCAGGGCATCCAAACCGTCTTTAGCCTGCACGACTCGGTAGCGGGCGCGAGTCAGCATCAGAGACAATAACTGCCGAATTGTATAGGAATCGTCCACTATCAAAATCTGGGGTGACTGACTCGAACTCGGCGCCATATGCGGCGTTGTACCCGACACAGGCGCGATCGAACTATTGGCTAAAGAAGGTTGACCCACCAAATCATCCACATCCAAAATAGTCACCACCCGCCCGTCCCCCAAAATCGTACTCCCCAAAACCCCGCGAGGCTTGGAGAGAGGGGGCGGCAGAGGTTTAACCACAATTTCCTGCTGGCCGATCAGGCGTTCCACTGCTACCGCCAGCATTCCTTCGCTAGAAGCCAAAACCAGGACGGGAATGTGATCTTGAGTCAAAGGGTCTGGGGAGGGGCCATCGGGGCCGAGAACGCTGTATTCGAGCAAATCTTGCATCCGCACCAAACGAATAAATTCATCCCGCCACCACAACATCGGTTGATTGCCGGCGGTGTGAACTTCCGAAGCTTTAACGTGCAGAATTTCCTCGACTGCATCCAGTGGAACTGCTATTTTATTGCGATCGGTCTTTACCATCAAAGCCTCAGTAATCGACAGCAACAGCGGCAGTTTGATGATAAAACTCGTACCTTTTCCCAGGCGAGAATCCACCTTCACCGTCCCGCGCACAGTCCGCAAATTTGTTCGCACCACGTCGAGCCCGACTCCCCGCCCGGAAAGATCGCTCACTTCTTCGACAGTGCTAAAACCGGGCCAAAATAGAAAATCATAGAGTTCAACAATCGAAAATTCTTGAGCTTGTTCTTCCGTCGCTAAACCTTTTTTAACAATTTTGCTGCGAATGATTTCCGGGTCAATTCCTTTGCCATCATCGGCGATAGTAATAATAGTTTGACCGCCTTGGTGACGGGCTTCTATTTCAATTTGACCGCTGGCTGGCTTGCCGATTGCTTGCCGAATTTCGGGTATTTCGATGCCGTGATCGAAAGCATTTCTGACTAAGTGTATTAAGGGGTCGCGCAAAGCATCGAGCAAACTCTCGTCAATTTTGGTATCTCTTCCTACTAACAGCAAGTTGACATCTTTATCGTAGGTGAGGCACATATCTCGAAGCGCCCTAGGTAAGTGATCTACGGCGCGACTGAAACTGACGACTCGCAACTGCATGACGCGGCTGCGTAGCTGTTCGGTAATGCGGCGCAGTTGGTCGGTACTGCGCTCGAATTTCATTGCTAAAGTGTCTAATTTGGTGGCGGATTGTGAAATTGATTCGGCGGTTTCGATGACTTCAGATGCTGTCGAGTGAAATTCTGTATAACGATCCATCTCTAAGATATCGAAGTGATTATGGGCGATCGAGGATTTGACGTTAGCAAGCAGTGGAAATTCTGTTTCTGCTGCTGCAATTTTTCCCACCAATCCCGAATTGTCGTTTCCCCCTCTCCAATCGGCAAAACTCAGTCTGTCGTATTCTTCCCGCAACTGGCCGCCGAATTGGTTTAAATCTACGATACTGCGGCGAATTCGCTTGACTTCGCCCCGCAATTCTGATTCTTGCAGTTCCAAATTGGTACGGTTGATGACTAATTCTCCGACTAGATTTACTAATTCTGTTAAGCGTTCTAAATCTACGCGGATTGTTGGTCTTTGCGGGTTGGGGAGAGGGGAAGAGGGGGAGAGGGGGAGAGGGGGAGAGGGGGAGATTGGGGGAGGGGTTTCGGATGCTTGTGATTCGTCGGAGGGTGGGGGGGAGATTTGGGGGAGTTCGATCGCCCTTCCGTCTAATATCTGCTGGCGTGCGGTTTGCAAATTTTGGGCGATCGCCCAACCGTCGGACTGCAACCGTTGTAGAGTCAAGTCCTTTGAGTCGATCAAATCTCTGAGGGGTTCAGCGACTGTCCCAAAATCTCGCAATTGCAGCATTCCAGCCAAACCGGATAGTTGGTAATAAACCTGATTGAGGGCGGTGACGCTTTTGGGCAAATCTGCCTCGGAAGCTTGGGAAAGCTCGGTTTCTAGGCGATTGAAGATTGGCGGCAATTCGTGCTCAAAAATCAATTTCAGGGTTTCGGGGGCTGGCGATTGGCTGACTTTGGGGACTGGCGGAGGTTCTGGCTTACCGTATTTTGCCTCGAACTGGGCGTGAATTTGGGCGATCGCCTCCAAGTTCGCCGTTTGATCGGGAGTGGTGACATCCGAGTGCTGGATGGCTTCGATCGCAATCTTTTTGAGAGCATCCACACCTTGCAGCAAAATAGTCACAGTTGCCTGTTCCAGGGCCGACAAGTCTGTGCGATCGCGCAAAATGACAAAACAGTCCTCCAGCGTGTGAGCAGCCGCCGACACGTTTTGAAACCCCAACATCGAGCCCGCACCTTTAATCGAGTGAGCGCCCCGAAACATTTCTTTAACAGCCGCTTGTCGCCCTTTCAAATCGGCGGATTCCATCGCCAGCAAGTGAGTCTCCATTGACTGAAGAAACTCTTGCGTTTCTGCGGTAAAAGCATCTATTAATTCGTTTAAATCATCGTCATTCATATTAGTCGGTTGTCGGTTGACTGTTGACTGTTGGCTGTTTTTTTTATATGTCAGGTTAATTGACTGTAATTATTTTAGGGGCGGATTGACGATTATCAATACTAAATCCGGCATTCTTAGTCCGCTAGCAGTGGACTTCGTTTGTTTAGTAGCGATTTCAATCGCCGAATTATCTAATCTGACAATCGTCAACTGACAACAGTCAACCGTCAACAGTCAACTGTCAACAGTCAACTGACTAACTGCGGAAATTTGCCACCGACTTTTGCAATTTGTCAACAGAACCGGATAGATCGTCCAAAGATGCTTTGACATCCGAACCCTTTTGTGCAGTAGTATTAGCAATCTCGTTGACTTGCTGCATACTGTTAGAAATTTCCTCAGCCGAAACAGTTTGCTTAGCTGAAGCGCGAGTAATATTCTGCACCAAAGCATTCATTTCTCGACTAACTTCGATGATGGCATTCAGGTGAGTTTTAGCTTCGCTGGCTAGCTTAGTGCCTTCCACTACCTCCAAAGTTCCCGATTCCATTGCCTTCATCACGCGGCTGATTTCTTCTTGAATTGTACCGACAATTTCCGAGATTTCTTCAGTAGCGCCGGCCGATCGCTCTGCAAGCTTCCGCACCTCTTCGGCGACAACCGCAAAACCCAAACCTTGTTCGCCCGCTCGTGCCGCTTCAATCGTAGCATTGAGAGCTAACAAATTGGTTTGGGAAGCCAGTTGAGAAATCGAAGTGACAATTTTGCCAATTTGCTGCGAAGATTCGCCCAAACGCTTCATCATTTTTGAGGTTGAGGCGATCGTCAACCGGAGTCCGTTAATGCCTTCGACAGCGCGATCGACCGCCATACCGCCGACTTCTGCGGTGTGAGAAGATTGCTGGGCGACTGTTTCAGCCCGCACCGAAACATCTCGCACGTCGCGGATCGAATTCACAATCCGCTCGATCTCCCGCATGATCGCAGATATTTTTGCTGCTTGAACTTCCGCCTGTTGGGTGAGTTGGCTGGTATTGCTGATTGACTCGCCAGTGGCAGATGTTACCTGTTCGGCTAAAGTTTGAATCCCCGTTACCACCTTCCGCAGAGAACCGATTAAGAAGTTGAAAGAATCGGCGACAGCACCTAAAACATCGTTGGTAACTTCCGCCCTGACTGTCAAATCGCCTTGAGCCGCGCCTTTAATTTCTCCCAACAATTTGAGGACTTGCTGCGTCATCGAATCGGCTTCTGCTTTGCGTTCTGCTGCCAATTTTTCCAGCCGTTCTTCTGCTTCTTTGCGCTCGGTGATGTCAAAGCGGATGGCGATATATTTGATTATTGTGCCGCTGGTATCGAAGATGGGGGCGATCGTCGAATCTACCCAATAAAATGAGCCATTTTTAGACAGATTTTTGATTTCTCCTTTCCACACCAAGCCGCGCGAAATTGTCAGCCACATTTCGGCAAAAAATCCTTTGGGATGGTAGCCGGAATTGACGATGCGGTGGTCGCGGTGCAGCAATTCTCCCATGCTGTAACCGGAGATTTGAATGAATCTGTCGTTGGTGTAGGTAATCAGGCCTTTGATGTCAGTTTCGCTGACGATCGCAGCTTCGTCTAGGGCATTTTGCCGCGTTTTGAGTTCTTGCAGCAAGCGTTGCTGTGTCTCGGCCAACTGCTGCATCTGCTGCTGGGATGCTCTTTCTTGGGTGACGTTGCGGCAAACGACTACGCCGCCTTTGATTGCTCCGGTTTCGTCTTTGAGCGGCCTGCCGCTAATTTTTATCCACAGGCCCTCCGGCTGGGCTGCATGGCGGGTGAAAACATCTACGTCGTCTACTGATTCTCCTCGAATTGTGCGCGCTAAAGGTATGTCGGCTGTGGGATAGGGAGTGACTCCATCTGGCAAAAATAAGCCGTATTTTCCCGACCACTCGTCGGGGGGAGTATCTGTCGAACCCAAGCCAAAGATATTTTCGGCGGCGGGGTTGAATAAAACAAAATTGCCATTTTCGTCGGCAGCAACTACGCCGTCGCTAATGCTGTCAATTAACAGTTGCAAAAGATTGCTTTGGCCTCTAAATTTGTCTTCGGAGCTGGCTAATTGGGCTGTTGTTGCTTGCAGTTGGACGATCGCCTGTTTGCTTTGGGTAATGTCGCGAGCGACTGCATACATGATCTTTTCTTCTATTAGCGGTCGCGACTTCCACGACAGCCATTTGTAGGAACCGTCTTTGCACCGGTAGCGGTTTTCAAAAGCGATTACTTCGGCCCCGTTAGCTATTTTTGCCGTTTCTGCTAAGGTTTTTTCGCAGTCTTCGGGATGGACGAAATCGATAAAAGATTGGTCTTGCAGTTCTTCTACGGTGTAGCCGAGGGTTTTTGCCCAAGCGGGATTGAGGCGCTTGAATTTGCCTTCAAAATCGGCGATGCAAAGCAAGTCGAGGGAGAGGGTGAAAAACCGATCGCGCTCTACTTCTGCTTTTTTGCGATCGGTAATTTCGATCGCCACACCGCCGACACCCATCGGTTTGCCGTCCTCTCCGGCCAAAGGAAAGTAAGACGCCAGCCAATCTCGGATAACGCCCGGTTGGTTGAGAGTTGTTCCCGACACCTCAACGTTTAAAAACGGTTGGTTGGTGGCGAGAACCTGCTGCAAAATCGGCTCTAGGGTATCAACCATGTCCGGTAAAACTTCCCTCACCGTTTTGCCGAGGTGTTCGGCAACTGAAACGCCGGTAGTTTCGGCTAATTTCTCGTTTGCTTGCACGAACCGCAACTGGTCGTCAAAGATAAACATGGCGGCCGGGGCGGCTGCAAAAAATGCGTCAAAGCGGGATTGACGCAAAACTAATTCTCGTTCTAAGGCTTTGCGATCGCTAATGTCGCGGCCTTCTGGAATCAGCATCACGATTTTGCCACTGTCGTCTACGATCGGCTTGAGGGAGAAGTCCACAGTCATCACAGCACCTCCAGCAACCAGCACGTCGGCTTCGTAGCGGACAAATTCGCCGGCGGCGGCAGAGGCGATCGCAGCTTCGATTTTTTGCTTGGATTCTGGGGAAATCTGCCACCACAGATTGTCGGCAAACTGCGTGCCCACGAAGTCTTTGCGCCCGAGTCCGGCGATTGTCATGGCTGTTTGGTTGATTTCTAAGACGGTGCCATCTGGTTCTAGCATCCCGACTAATTGGAACGATTGGTCGAAAATGGCTCGGAACAGTCTTTCGCGATCGCGCAGCATCTCTTCTGCGCGTTTGCGATCGCTAATGTCGCGGCTAACTGTTGCGAACCCCATAGGCTCGCCAGTTTCTGGGTTTTTGACTGTAAATAGGGTGAAGTCAACGGGAATATTTTCGCCGGTTTGAAAGTTCCTCAAGCGGAATTCGCCCTGCCAAAAACCGTCTCGCACAGTAGCAGGCACGATTTCTTCTCTGAAAATCTTAGCGTCTTCTGGTGTGAAGAATTCATACATACTTTTGCTTTGGACTTCTTCAATATTTTGCAATCCCGCGAGCTTAATTCCAGCGGCATTCATGTATTTTGGCTTTCCCTCCATTGTTGCCATGCCGATAAAATCAGAGCTGCTTTCTACGAGCAAAATCAATTTTTGGTTTTCGATTTCAGCCAGCTTGCGATCTGTAATATCGTTGTTAATTTCTAAAATTGCTTTGGGTTTTCCCTGTTCATCCCGCTGCAAAGTCCAGCGACTGAATACGGTAATTTTGGTGTGGTAATTAGTGGTGTGAATCAGTTCTCCTTCCCAATAATCCTGCTGTTCTAGCTGTGCTGAAATTGATGCTAAAGGTTGGGGATATCTCGTATCAAACAAGCTGTGAGTAACTTTTCCTAAAGCTTCTTGCTTTTTCCAGCCGTAGATTTTTTCAGCGCCTTGATTCCAGTAATCAATCGTGCCGTCGAGTTCTCGAATAATCAAAGCATCGCTGGCTAGGTCGAGCATTTGCAAGTTCTGCTGCAAGGATTGTTCCGCGCGCTTGCGATTGCTGATGTTGCGGGCGATCGTTGACATAAATTCAACTTCTCCGCTCTCGGATTTGTGGACAATAATTACTTGAGAAACCGGTATTTCTTCGCCGTCTAAAGTCTGCCAAATTGTCTCGCCGCTCCACACCCCATCCCGACTAGCTGCGGGGATGCCGACGTTCATAATAGTATCAACACTTTTGGGCGATGTCAGGTCGGAAATTCTGACTTCGGCTAAACTTGCGTCCGCGCCAACTTTTAACATTTCTCTGGCGGCCTGGTTGAGATAGATGGTGCGCTGCTGGCAGTCTGCCATCCCTACCCAGTCTGTTGTGGCTTCTAGGATGGCTTTAAGCCGCAGTAGCTGCTGTTCGGATTCGCGGCTTTCTGTGATATCGCGCGCGAAGCCGAGAACGCCTATAATGTTGCCTTCTGCGTCTTTGAGGGACAATTTCTGGGTGTCGAAGACGTGTATTTTGCCGTCGGCTAAGGTGGCGGAGTCGTTGGGAGCCGGCGCAGTCTGGTTGTCGGCCCGGAAGTTTTGGATTTGGTTCTGGGAGTCTGTTTCGGCGTGGGTGTTACCGAAGATGCGATGATCGACCGATATACCGATTTCTGCGTCGTCTTTGCCGATAATTTCTGCTTGAGTTTTGCCGAAGGCGGCGGCGAAACCTGCATTGACTAGGGCGTAGCGGCCGTCTTGATTTTTGACGAAGATGCAGTCTGGGGTGGCGTCAATTACTGTCCGCAGCAAACGTTGGGAATTTTCTACTTTTGCCAGTGTTTGCCGCATTTGTTCTTCCATTTGCAGGCGCTTGGTGATATCTCTCATCGCGCAAACGAGGACTTTCCTGCCACAGGCATCTACAAATGTTGATTTTTTGCCGCAAAGAAACCGGGTGTTTCCTGCTGAGTCTGTGATAGTTTTTTGGCTTTCGGTGCTGGTATTTGACAAGAAAGCTAATTCGTCTTTTTCTCGATATATCTCTGCTTCCTCTTTGGGCAAGAACAGGTCGTAGGATTTGCCCATTAGTTCTGATCTGCTGCGACCCATGTATTGACAAAAGGCATCGTTTAATGTTAACCAGCGGTGCTGTTCGTCTTTGACGTAAATCGGGTCTGGGATGGCGTTGAGGATGTTGTTTAAGAATTCTTCTGAGGCTTTTAATTGCTCTTGAACAGCGGTGCGATCGCGAACTTCCTGTTGCAATAGTGCGTTGGTTTCCTGAATCTGCTGGGTTCTTTCTTTGACTCGCTGCTCTAGTTCTGCGGTGAGCTGCTGCAATTGGGCTTCTGTCTCTTTCAACTGGGTAATATCGCGGCCTTCGGCGAGGATTTGATATACTTCTCCTGTTTCATTTAACAGCGGTTTAAACGACACGTCAATGACTGTCACCTGGTTGTTGGCTCCGGTGATTTCGTATTCTTCCCGCACAAACTTGCCGGTCGAGACTTGTTGAATGTTGGTTTTTAGGCGCTGCTGGTTGGTTGGGGATGAGGCCCACCAAGGTGTGTGCCAAAATTTCAGCCCCAGCACTTCTGATGCTTGGAAATCGCCCAATTCTAGTGCTGTCCGATTGGCTTCGAGCAGAGTACCGTCTGGCTGCAATAATGCGATCACTTGAAAAGCTTGGTCGAAGATTGCCTGAAATCGCTGGGTAGTTTCGCTCAGCGCTTGTTCTGTTTCTTTTTTGGAGTTCAGGATTTGGGTGGAACCTACTAATAACTGGTAGCGGTTGGACAAACTCAAAAATCCGATCGCCGGAATGACAGTTATCCAATCGGAGACAGTTTGCATTACCGGGGAGTGCGGCAGTCCCAGGTATTCGGCGGCGTGGCCGCTGTGTCCGAAAGCGCAACTCCAAAATATGCCTGCTGTGACTGTGGCGAAGATATCGAACCCAAATTGACGGTTTCGCCACAAACCTAAGCTGATCAGCGCAGCAATGGCAAAGTAACAGACACAAATGATGCAATTAGCAACCCCAGCTAGCAGCGATGGGGAGATGTCAGGTAATGTGAGGGTGAATGTCGTGGCGATCGAGCTATAGAGAAGTTTCATGATAAAATTTATAGTTGGCAACTTAAATGCGGGCGATGGATCAATTTTAGATTTTAGATTTTAGATTGACTCCATATTTTTCCTTCTTCCTTATACTTGAGATTTTAGATTTTAGATTGACTCCATATTCTTCCTTCTTCCTTCTACTTGATGACTACTGACTACTGACTTCTTCCTTCTTCCTTCTACTTACCAGCGTTCGGAATGGGCGATCGCTTCTACATCGACAATCATTAGCAAGCGTCCTTCGGAATTGTACAAACCTTTTAAGAATGGAGCTAGATCAGGACTGACATCGATTGCTGAGACAATGCGATCGGGATTTAAAGGTAAAACTCCTTCGACGCGGGAGACAGCCAAGCCCATCCGCATTCTCGACAATCTCACGTCTCGCGGATCTGGCGCTTCCACCACTAGGATGCGGCTGCTTGGGTGGTGGGTGTCAACCGGCTCGATACCTGCAAACCGTCCAAAGTCTGCTGCTGCTAAGATTTCGCCCCGCAAGTTGGTTAATCCCAGCAAAAATGGCAGGGTGTTGGGAACCGGGGAAATCGGTTGTTCTTTGAGGGAAAGGACTTCCCGCACTGCTTCTAACTCTACGCCAAAGAGACTGCCTCCTTGACCGAAAAGGAGAAATTGCTTTGTTCCACTTGTCTGATTCCCCACCGGGGGAGCAGTTGTTTTCATTGCTGATTTTTTGTTTCTAGTGTATCTTACAAATTAGGATTTTGGTTGGTCAGGAAAGCCGATCGCTCGCTGCAAGTTTTCAGCATTAGTTTTGCAGGATCAAATGGTTAAATAAATCGCGGGTTGGGCAACGGGAATGATTGCTATCATTATAGATACAATTTTTAATGGATTCATAAACCCAGTGTATTTGAAAAAATGTAGTTTCTCGCTATGATGTTTTATGAAAGCTTCTGAATACTTGATATAGCGCTTTTCAAGTTAGTTTGGTCAAGCGCAAGCGATGATCGATGACCAATTCCCAATTTTCAATTCCCAATTCCCAATTCCCAATTCCCAATTCCCAATTTTCAATTCCCAATTCCCAATTCCCAATTTTCAATTCCCAATTCCCAATTTTCAATTCCCAATTCCCAATTCCCAATTCCCAATTCCCAATTCCCAATTCCCAATTCCCAATTCCCAATTCCCAATTCC